>JAZNWL010000034.1:0-8506 GCA_045593325.1 Acutalibacteraceae bacterium
GACCGCCTGCATCCACTCATCGTCGGCGGCGCCGAAGGTGTTTACCGCGATGCCACTCCCCAGGTCAATGTATTCTTTGCCGCTACTGTCTTTCAGCAGGGCGCCTTTCCCCGAAACAATTTCCAGGGGAAAACGGGCATAGGTGCCTGCAATATATTCCTTGTCTTGTTGTTGTACGTTCATAATTCTCTACTCCTGTGCTTGTTTGGAACGAATCACCATGGTGCCTGCCCCTTCGTTGGTAAGGGTTTCCATCAGCAGGGCATGGGGAACGCGACCGTCTAAAATGGTGACCCGTTCCACCCCTTCAATAATGGCTTCAATGCAACATTCCACCTTGGGAATCATGCCCCCGGAAATAATACCCTGTTCAAAGAGCTTTCCTGCTTCTTCAATGTCAATGCAGGGAATCACCGAATCGGGGTCGTCCTTATCCCGCAGAATACCGGCAATGTCGGTCATGGTGATCAGCCGTTCGGCTTGCATGGCTCCGGCAATGCGGGCGGCGGCGGTGTCGGCGTTGATGTTGTAAGAATTGCCTTCACGATCACAGGCAATGGTGGACACTACGGGAATGTATCCCTTTTCAATCAGGTCCAGAACGGGTTGCACGTTGATGTTGGTAATTTTCCCAACGTATCCCAAATCGGGATTGTTCATGGTAGCCTCGATAAGCATACCGTCGATTCCCGAAATGCCAATGGCTTTGCCCCCTTTGGATTCCAGCAGGTTTACCAGGTTTTTATTGGTTTTCCCTGCCAGCACCATTTGGGCAACTTCCATGGTTTCTTTGTCGGTAACCCGCAGGCCGTCTTTAAATACCGACTCTTTGCCGATTTTTTGGAGCATTTGGTTGATGTCGGGGCCGCCCCCATGAACCAACACCACGTGAACCCCGATCAAATGAAGAAGAACAATGTCTTCCATCACCTGGAGTTTCAAATCGTCGTTGACCATGGCGTTGCCGCCGTATTTGATCACAACCACTTTGCCGGCATAATTTTGAATGTGGGGCAGGGCTTCCACCAGGACAGCCGCCCGTTCTGCGTTATTGAGATTCATAAGGGTAACTCCTTTTAAGTGCGATAGTCGCCGTTGATTTTCACGTAATCGTAGGTCAGGTCACAGCCCCAAGCGGTGGCAGAGGCTTCTCCTACTCCCAGATCTACCAGAATGGTGATTTCTTCTTCCAGCAAAATTTCCTTGGCAATTTCTTCCGAGAAGGGAACCCCTGCTCCCTTTTCGCACACCAGAATTTTGCCCTTTGCCGATTGGAACCACACCCCGATGGTGTTAGGGTCGGTATCCACGCCGCTGTAACCGATGGCGCACAAAATTCTGCCCCAGTTGGCATCCGAACCGAACATGGCGGTTTTTACCAGAGAGGAACAAATGATGGATTTGGCAACGGTTTTGGCAATGTCTTTGGTGGCGGCGCCAAAAACTTCACATTCCAGCAATTTGGTGGCGCCTTCCCCGTCCCCGGCGATCATGCGGCACAGTTGCATGGTAACCGTGTTCAGGGCGGTCATGAATACTTTAAAATCATGGTCTTCTTCCACAATTTCTTTGTTGCCTGCCATGCCGTTGGCAAGAAGGGTAACCATATCATTGGTGGAAGTGTCCCCATCCACACTGGTCATGTTAAAGGTGTTTTGAATGTCGGTGGATAAGGCTTTTTGCAAAAGTTGTGAGGAAATGGCACAGTCGGTGGTGATAAATACCAGCATGGTTGCCATGTTGGGGTGAATCATCCCCGAACCTTTGGCGATCCCCCCGATTTTACATTCTTTGTCCCCGATCATAAAGGAAAAAGCCACTTCTTTTACTTTGGTATCGGTGGTCATGATGCCCTGGGCGGCGGCCAAACTGTTTGCCCCCAGCCCCGAAACCAAGGCGGGAATACCCTTGGCAATGGGGTCAATATCCAAGGGTTGTCCAATGACCCCGGTGGATGCCACTACGATATCCTCAGGGGAAAGGTTCATTTCCTTTGCCACCAGATTACACATGGCTTCGGCAATTTGGATGCCGTCGGCGTTGCAGGTGTTGGCGTTGCCGCTGTTGCAGATCACAGCCTGGGCTTTGCCGTTTGCCAGGTGATTTTTGGTGACGGTTAAGGGTGCGCCTTTTACCAGGTTGGTGGTATACACCGCGGCGGCAGAGGCGGGCACTTCACTGTAAAGTAAGGAAAGATCTTTTTTGTCTTTATTTTTGCGGATTCCGCAATGGATTCCGTTGGCGGTAAAACCACGGGCGGCACAAACGCCCCCGGAGATGGGTTGTATGGTCATGATGCTACTCCTTTATAACAAGATCGGCGGTGGGGTCAGCCCCCACAACGTAATTCAAACATTCCACCGCGGCGCCCGAAGCCCCTTTGCCCAAGTTATCGTAACGGGCAATGAGCAAAATGCGGTCTTGGTTGCCTTCCACGGTAATTTCCATCTGGTCGGTGCCTGAAAGTTTGGCGGCGGAAAGGAATCCTTCTTCCGATGCCCTTTCTTTATAATATACCAGGGGGGAATGATAGGTGTTTCGGTAGAGGTTTTTGATCTCTTCCACCGTTCCCTTTAACAGATCCTTGGCAAACAGGGGTACGGTGACTTCCATACCGCTGTAAAAGTTTGACACGATGGGGCAGAAAACGGGAGCCGTGGTAAGCCCTGTCATGGCTTGCATTTCCGGCAGGTGTTTATGGCTTTGGGTCAGCCCGTATTGCCGAGGGGCACAAAGCAACTCATCGGGGGTTTGGTAATCGGCAATCATGCCTTTACCACCGCCGCTGAACCCTGTGACCGAATGGCAGGTTAAAGCCACCTCAGGGGAAAGGAACCCTTCCCGAATCAAGGGGGCAACCAGGGCAATGAATCCGCTGGCATGGCACCCGGGTACCGCAATGCGTTTGGCGTCAGGCAATGCCTTTTCAATGGCAGGGTCCAATTCCGGGAACCCGTAGGTAAAGTCAGGGTTGGTGCGGTGAGCGGTGGAGGTGTCGATCACCACGGTGTCAGGGTCCTCCACCAGAGCGAGGGTTTCTTTGGCGGCGGCATCGGGCAGACACATAAACAAAACGTCACATTCTCCGATGATCTTCTTTTTTGCCACAGGGTCTTTCCGCAATTCTTCCGGCAGGGTGAGCAGGGTAATGTCTTTCCTGCCTGCCAGGCGGTCGTAGATCCGCAGGCCTGTGGTACCCGCTTTGCCGTCTATAAATATCTTCTTCATGAAACGCCTCTCCTTGGGAATACAATCCCATTGTATAAGTTTGAATAATTATACTAAACCTTTGTATGAAATGCAAGGGGTTTACAGCAAAAAAAAGAACTTTATTACATATATACAATTTAAAGGGGAAATATGGGGTGCCATCGGGTGAATTTCCCATAACGGTTATGCATAAAAACTGTATATTCTGTATATTATGCAAAAAACAAAAAGAAAACCCCGACTGCCGGTGCAATCGGGATGGTTGGAGCAGATGACGGGAATCGAACCCGCGTATCTGGCTTGGGAAGCGAGCGCTCTGCCATTGAGCTACATCTGCATTTTTTAGTTGCTTGCACATTATAACACATCTTTTTCCCATTTGCAAGAAAAAAAGATTGTTTTTTTTATAATTTATGCTATACTTTTCTTTGCTGTTGGGGAAACAGGTGAAATTCCTGTACGAGCCCGTCGCCGTGAGGCGCATTTTTATTGTTTTTCTCCTTGCCCCTTGGTCGCAAAAGGGGGACAGGCCATTGAAGGGTTTCCTTTGAGAAGGCGGAGAAAAAACAGCGCCGCAGTCGAAATATCCAACGGCAGAATCCTTTTGTTGCGAGTGCCGACGAGAAAAGGAAAAATTTGATAAAGGAGTTTTCGTAGTATGAAAACAAAGATGACAAAAGCCAGTAAACTTTTGTCGTTGGTCCTTTGTGCTGTGCTGATTGCGACTGTGGCACTGTTTACTGTGGGATGCAGCGACAACCAAACCGACACCCCCACCGACCTTTCTTCGGTGGCAGACGCTTCGATGGCGGAAGAAAAGCCCCTGGTAAAAGGGGAAGGGCAGACAGTATTTGCCTTTGAAGCGGTGGACAAAGAAGGCACCGTTACCTCTTTTGAAATTCACACCGACAAAGAAACCGTTGGGGAAGCCCTGCAAGAAGTGGGACTGATCAGCGGGGAAGAAGGGGCTTACGGGTTATACGTGAAAACCGTAAACGGCGTGACCCTGGATTATGACACCGACGGTATGTATTGGGGCTTTTACGAAAACGGCAACTATGCCGCAAACGGGGTGGACAAAACCGCCATTGACCCCGCCGTGACCTATTCTTTGAAGGCTTCCAAGTAATGAAACTGAACCTGAAAGAGTTGGTGGCATTTTCCATGTTGGGGGTTATCATGTTTCTGTCCAAACTGTTGATGGACGCCCTGCCCAACATTCATTTGCTTGCCATGCTCACCATTGCCATGACCCTGGTGTTCCGGCAAAAGGCGCTGTATCCCATTTACGTATACGTAGGCATCATGGGGCTGATCTACGGCTTTGCACCCTGGTGGGTTCCTCATCTGTATTTGTGGACCCTGCTTTGGGGGGCAACCATGCTGTTGCCCAAAACCATGAAAACGGGAGTGAAAACCGTGGTGTGTATTGCCCTTTGCGCCGCCCACGGGTTCTTATACGGTACCTTGTACGCCCCCGCCCAGGCGTTGATGTATGGCTTGAATTTTCAGGGGATGATTGCCTGGATCATCACCGGCCTTCCCTTTGACCTGCTCCATGGAGCGGGGAATTTACTGGCAGGTTTTTTGATTCTCCCGGTGGTTCGGGGATTGGAAATCGCCAAGAAATATTTACACTAAATAAAAGTGGAGTGCAGTCTGCAAACAGACTGCACTCCCATTTTTTTATAAAAACAACTTCCTCATTTTCATTAAGATCTGCCGTTCCTTTCGGGAAACCTGCACCTGGGTCATGCCCAATTCTTTGGCGGTGGCGGCTTGGGTGAGCCCTCGGAAATACCGCAGGGTGATTAAGGTTTGTTCCTCCACGGGCAGGGAGGCAATGGTCTGGTGCAGGGCGTGGCGGTTGCAAAAGGATTCTTCATGGCTTTCCACCTGCACGTCCCATTCTTCGGTGTCTCCTTGTTCCCCTCGGGTTAAAGAAAGCACCGGGCGGGCGGCACAGGTGGCTTCAATGATTTGGTGGTCACTCACCCCCAGGGCGGTTGCCAGTTCCTGTACGGTGGGTTCCCGCCCCAGATCCCGTTCCAGGACGGGGGAGATGCGGCTGATTTTCATGGAAAGTTCTTTGAGAGAACGGCTGACCTTGACACTGCCCCCATCCCGAAACAGGCGGCGGATCTCTCCTAAAATCACAGGAACCGCATAGGTGGAAAAGCAGTTGCCCAAAGAGGGGTCGAACCCGCCAGCGGCTTTGCATAGTCCCAGGCATCCTGCGGAAAACAGGTCGTCATACTCTATACCTCTGCCCTTCATTTTATGGCAACAGGCATGCACCAATCCTAAATTTTCTTCTATGAGTTCATCCCGTGTGGCTTGGGCGGTGTTCATCGTTTTTGAATCACCTTTTCCAAGGTCACGGTGGTGCCTTTGCCCGGGGTGGAGCGGACTTTCAGGCGGTCGGTGAAACTTTCCATCACCGCAAAGCCCAGCCCTGCCCGTTCTTCGCCCCCGGTGGTAAACAAAGGTTCCATGGCTTTTTTTACGTCGGGGATGCCGCAACCCTTGTCCCGAATGCGAATTTGCACCTTGCCTTCTTCATAAATAGTTACGGTTATGTATACGGTGCCCAGAGCGTTGGGATAGGCGTGAACAATGCAGTTGGTCACCGCTTCGGAAACGGCGGTTTTAATGTCGGAAATTTCCTCCAGGGTGGGGTCTAACTGGGCAACAAAAGAAGCCACCGCCACCCGCGCGTAACTTTCGTTGGACGAGCGGGAGGGCAGGGTGATTTTGGTTTGATTGATGGGTTTATTCATACCGAGTCCTCCTGTGTTTGGGGCAATGCCCGTTGAATGGTTGCCAGGCGGTGAAGTCCCGCAATACGCATGACCTTGTAGATCTGGGGCGGGGTGTTGAGGATTTGTAACTGACCGTCGTTATATTGGATCTGGCGGTAGCGTCCCATCACCAGACCAATGCCTGAACTGTCCATAAAGGTGACGTTTCCAAAATCCAGAATCAAAAGTTTCACGGTGCCTCCCACCAGATGGGCGTCAATTTCTTCCCGCATGGCGGCGGCGGCATGATGGTCGATCTCTCCCGATAAAAAGGCGGTGACCGTTTCCCCGTCTGACTGAATCTGAAGCGGCATGGTGTTTCCTCCCTTGTGATTTGGTTGAATTTCAGTGTACAAGCCTGTAAGGGCGGGAAAAAAGCGGTTTTGGGGGGCAAAAAAGAAAAAATCCTCCCGCAAATTCCTTCTTTTTGTCGAGGAAGGAATTTGGAAAGGATTTCTTTTCCTTTATTTCCTAAAAAAACCATGGGAAAAAACGGGGAATACCTTGACATTTTATGAAAAAAACAGTATAGTTATACTGTTTTAGTGTGGTGACGCGTTTCGACAAATTCCACCCACGCTGAAAATGATTTTCGGGATAAGGAAAGGGATGCATAGATGTCCGACAACATCATATCGTTACAAGAGGTTTCGGTGGCTTTTGACGGCGATACCATTTTAGATAAAATTTCATTAGATATTCGAGACGGTGAATTTATAACTCTGCTGGGTCCATCAGGCTGCGGCAAAACCACTACCCTGCGTATTTTGGGCGGTTTTGTGGAGCCTTCCGAAGGCAGGGTTTATTTTGATGGTGAAAGTATGATCGGGGTTCCCCCTCATAAACGTCAGGTGTCCACCATTTTCCAACGGTACGCCTTGTTTCCCCATTTAAACGTATATGAAAATATCGCTTTTGGTCTGCGGGTGCGGAAGGTGCCCGAAGCCGAACTGTGCCGTCGGGTGGAAGAGGTGATTAACCTTGTGAACCTGCGGGGCTTTGAAAAGCGGAAGATCAGTGCCCTTTCCGGGGGGCAACAACAACGGGTCGCCATTGCCCGGGCGGTGGTTACCCGCCCCAAAGTGCTGCTGTTGGACGAACCCTTGGCGGCGCTGGACCTGAAATTGCGGAAAGATATGCAGGTGGAACTGAAAAACATTCAGCAAAGCCTGGGTATTACCTTTGTTTTCGTTACCCACGACCAGGAAGAAGCCCTTTCCATGTCTGACCGTGTGGTGGTTATGGACGACGGAAAAATTCAACAAATCGGCACGCCCCAGGATATTTACAACGAACCCGAAAATGCCTTTGTGGCAGATTTCATTGGGGAGAGTAACATTCTGGACGGGGTGATGGTAAAAGACGGTCTTTGCCGTTTTGCCGGGAAAGAATTTGTTTGCGTGGACGGGGGATTCGGCAACGAAAACCCCGTGGACGTGGTCATTCGTCCTGAAGATATTAAAGTAACGGCTCCCGAAGAGGGTATGCTGTCGGGCTTGGTAACCGGCTCTACCTTTAAAGGGGTTCACTATGAAGTGATCGTGGATATCGGCGGGTTTAAATGGATGATTCAAACCACTGCCTGTATTAAAGAAGGGGACCATATCGGTATGGTGATCGGCCCTGAAGATATTCATATTATGGAAAAATCTCACTATTCGGGTATGTTCGGGGATTACAGTTCCTTTAGTGATGAAATGGATTACATCAATAACCCCGACATTGATCTGTCCGAAGAAGAACCGTCAGAGGGAGGCGAGGATCGGGTTGACTAACCGTCGTGGATTTTTACAGCGGTTGTTAGCCGCTCCGTATCTGGTGTGGGCAGCCATTTTTATTGTGGTGCCCATGGGCATGGTGTTGTATTACGCCTTTACCGATGCCGCAGGGAATTTTACCTTTGAAAATTTCCAAAGCATCACCGCCTTTTCCCACACCTTTATGCTTTCCATCTGGATGGGGGCTCTTGCCACCGCCATTTGTTTGCTGATTGCCTATCCCTTGGCATACATCATTTCCCGCATGAAACCACGGCATCAAAAATTCATGATGATGCTGGTGATGTTGCCCATGTGGATCAACCTGCTTCTGCGGACCTACGCTCTTATGAAGATTCTGGAAGACACCGGGTTTATCAACAGTTTGCTGGGCATGTTGGGGTTGGACCCCTTGCACATGATCAACACCCGGGGGGCGGTCATCGCGGGGATGGTTTACAACTTTATTCCCTATATGATCATGCCCATTTATAACGTCATGTCCCGGATTGAGACCCCTGTGCTGGAAGCGTCCCGTGATCTGGGGGGCAACAGTTGGCAGACTTTAAAACGGGTGGTATTTCCCTTGAGTGTTCCCGGAATCGTTTCGGGTATTACCATGGTGTTTGTGCCTTCGGTAAGTACCTTCTACATTTCAGGGAAACTGGGGGGCAACATTACCCTGGTGGGGGATTTAATTGAATACACCTTCAAAGTCGGATCGTAGCCATGTCGTTC
>JAZNWL010000035.1:0-4212 GCA_045593325.1 Acutalibacteraceae bacterium
CCCTTTTTTATGACAACGATAATTTTCAATTTTGTTTTGGATTAACTCTTGACATTCCCCAGTTCTTTTGCTAAAATGCATATACGTATTAAATACGGAGACGTATCGAAGTGGTCATAACGGGGCTGACTCGAAATCAGTTAGGGAGCAATCCCCCGCGAGTTCGAATCTCGCCGTCTCCGCCAAAATTAAGGAATCATACCTTTGGTGTGGTTCCTGAATTTTTTTTGGTGGTGTGAGATGCGAACGTAGTTCGTCGAAGCAGTTCAAAATGCGCGATAGCATTTGGAAACTGTGAAGTCGGGAGCACGAAGGTTTTCCCGCTCACCGCTCGGAGCGGTCGGCATAAACCGAGAGCGCACCGTATCTCCTTATGCCGCCAAGGACAACCGTAATCTTAGGATTGCGGTTGTTTTCTTTTTATGATATACTTGTATTGAGGTGATGTCTATGAGAATTGCAATTTGTGTTGATAAACTGGGCGGCGTCCTGTTTAACGGTAGACGGGTCAGCCAGGACAGTGTACTTCGGGAAAAATTGTTTTCCTTTTTGGCAGATGGAGAAGATCTTTGCATGAATTCTTATTCCGCCAAACAGTTTGGTGAATCTGAAAAAATTAAATGTGATGAAAATTTCTTGAACAATGCCACCGACCGTGATCTTTGTTTTGTAGAAACAGATACTGTTCCTTTGGAAAAAACAGAAGAACTGTATCTGTTCAACTGGAATCGCCAATACCCTGCCGACACTTTTTTTGAATTTGATGCCAAGACGGCAGGATTTAAAAAAGCAGAAAAGCAGGAGTTTGAAGGTTCCTCTCACAAAAAAATCACATTGATCATATACAGGAGAATCCCTTCATGAGAAATATGTTTTTGCCGAAACTCACTTCCCTGCTCTTATGTGTTGTCACCCTTTTAGGAATTTTTACCGGCTGTACCGACACGTCCCGGGATGCCTATGAAGATATCATACAGTCCTTTATACAGGATAGTTATAGCGACACTTCCGGCGTAACCGAAGAAGAATCATTGGAGAGCCAAACCGAAAGTTCACAAGCCCAATCAACATCTTCCGTTACAGAAACCATTGAAGCCCAGAGTTTTACCTTTTCTTTTGATGATATCCCCGTTTATTCCAACAAGGCTTTTGTTGCCCTAAATGGCAACACGCCGGTTTTCTCGAAAGAGGAATTATCAGCAATCGGAACCGAAAAATACAGCCCTTTGGATTCTTTAGGGCGTTGCGGACCTGCATTTGCTGTTTGCGGAACCGAAATTATGCCTGCCTCAGGGGAAAAGCGTGGAAGTATCAGTCATATTAAGCCCACCGGGTGGGTGCAAGCACAATACGACTCGGTCGACGGTAAATATCTTTATAACCGTTGCCATTTACTGGGGTGGCAGTTGTCGGCAGAAAATGACAACAAATCCAATTTAATTACCGGCACGCGGTATATGAACACCCAAGGGATGTTGCCCTTTGAAAACATGATTGCCGACTATATTGAAGAAACGGGAAACCACGTTGCTTATCGGGTGACCCCTCGTTTTCAAGGAAGCGAATTGGTGGCACGAGGCGTTCAGTTGGAAGCCTACTCGGTGGAAGATCAAGGAGAAGGCATTTGTTTTCACGTATACGTTTATAACGTTCAACCCGGCATTACCATTACCTACAAAAACGGAAAAAGTAAAGCAGCCTCGACAACAAGCTCTTCTCCACAAACCGCTACGCCCTCTCAAAGTAAGGTGTCTTCGGTTGAAACCTCTTCATCCGCTTCCTCTTCAAAAACGGTTTATATTACTCCCACGGGGAAACGATACCACTACAGTTCTACCTGTGGCGGCAAAAACAGCAAAGCGTCAGACTTAGAAACCGCCAAATCCATGGGATTGACCCCTTGTAAAAAATGCGCATCATAAAATATCAAAAAACGGCTGATTGGTAGGAATCCAATCAGCCGTTATCTATTATGTATTATTCTTCAATACCAAGCAAATCATTAATAGAGACAGAAAGAATTTTGGAAAGAGCGAGCAATTCGTAATCACTGACCTTGCGAATCTGCCCTTCCAGTTTGGAAAGACCGGAAGCGTTCATTTCGATTCCTTCAATTTGAAGGGCGGTCAGCAATTCTTTTTGTTTCATGCCGATTTCCTTACGACGTTGTTCTACCCGCACACCAACTAAGTTGCTTTCACCGATTTCTTGTTTTCTGATTCTCACGGTAATTCCTCCATGCCATATACACTAAATTTAACCGAATATATTATACACACAAACCTTGAAGTTTTAAATTCCAATTTAGAAAAAAGCCGAAAATTTACAATTTGTTCACAAACCAATTTGTTGATTTGCGTGTTCCGACAGAATTTTCCTTGCCAATTTTCACCGACTATGCTACAATAACACTGTATCCCGTGAATAGAAAAGGATGGATTTTTTATGAGTTATACAGGTCTGTATAAAAACAATTTAACCATGCTCACTGAGTTTTGCCAATTCAACGTTGCCAGCGGGTCTTTTAACGGACCTCTTGCAGAGCAAACCGCTTATTATGATCTGTTTTTCCGCAGTGTTCCTGACGGGGGTGGCTTCATCATTGCGGCAGGGCTTTCTCAGGTGATTGACTACTTACGTAACCTTCAATTTGCAGAGGAAGATCTGGAATTTTTACGGTCGACCCAATTATACGGGGAAGACTTTTTAGAGTTTTTGAAAAACTTCAAATTCACCTGTGACGTGTGGGCGGTTCCCGAGGGAACTCCTGTGTTCCCTTACGAGCCCATCATTACGGTAAAAGGGCCTTTGGCACAAGCACAGTTTATTGAAACCATGCTGCTGCTAATTGTGAACCACCAGTCTCTCATTGCCACCAAGGCCAACCGCATTGTTCGGGCGGCAGAGGGACGTGAAGTGTATGAATTCGGTGCCCGCCGTTCCCACGGTGTAGATGCGGCTTTAATGGGAGCACGCGCCGCTTTCATAGGTGGATGCGCCGGAACCACTCAGGTGCTTGCGGCAAAGGAATTTGCCATTCCTTATTACACCACCATGACCCACAGTTGGGTACAGGCCTTCGAAAACGAATACGATGCCTTTGTTGCCTTTGCCAAACAATGCCCCAACGATTGTGTTTTATTGGTTGACACCTACAACACCATCGGCTCGGGGGTTCCCAATGCCATTCGGGTATTCGATGAAATTTTAAAGCCTATGGGGGTTCGTCCCAAAGGAATTCGTATTGATTCGGGAGATATCACCTATCTCACAAAAAAAGCCAGACGGTTATTGGACCAGGCAGGTTACCCCGATTGCCAGATCACTGTCAGCAACTCTTTGGATGAAGAAATCATTCGGGACATGTTGATCCAAGGGGCAAGGGTCGACAGTTTCGGCGTTGGTGAACGGCTGATCACTTCGGCTTCCTCCCCTGTTCTCAGCGGGGTATATAAGTTGTCCGCTGTGGAAGAAGGGGGCGTTGTAAATCCCAAAATCAAAATCAGCGACAACACAGGAAAAATCACCCTGCCCGGAGTAAAAACGGTTTGGCGGTTGATGGACAGAGATTTAGGAAAAGCCATTGCCGACGTTGTTACCCTTTCTCACGAAGAATTGGATCAGAACGGTCCCTACGAATTATTTGACCCCATTCACACCTGGAAGAAAAAGACCGTAAAGAATTTTATTGCTCGGCGGTTGTTACAACCCATTTTTGTGGAAGGAAAATGTGTTTACTCCTCCCCCACTTTGCCTGAAATCCAACGATACTGTTCTTCCCAGTTAAACACCCTGTGGGAAGAAGTTACCCGCTTTGAAAAACCTCATCATTACTATGTGGATTTGTCCCGTGAATTGTGGGATTTACGACAAGACATGTTAGAAAAATTTTTCAAGGAAGAAGGTTAATCTCATGCGTAGTTTTCTTTGTATTTTTGTTGTTTTGGTACTTTGCTTTTCCCTGATTGGTTGTTCTGATGACACCACCGAACAAGTTTCTTCGGTTGTTACTTATTATGACGGTACATCCGAAAGTGTAATTCAAAAAGACGATATTTCTGCTAAAGTGCAAAGCGGCACTATGACGATCTCCTATGATAATATTGACGAAATGCATCGTACGGGTAACGTACAATTAAAAATGTCTTCCGACGAAATGAAGGAAGCGTTACCTGAAAGTGACTTGTTGCGTAGTGAAAGTGAAAAATATAT
>JAZNWL010000036.1:0-2344 GCA_045593325.1 Acutalibacteraceae bacterium
TCTTGTATGAACTCATTACCACCAAAAAAGCCCAAAATATGGTAAAAGCCATTCCGGGATTTTTCCTGGTGGTGGCTATCAGCGGAGTTTTTCTTGGGGTTACGCTGGGGTTGAGTAACAGTCTTTTATCCTACGTTCCCGGTGCTCAGGAAATAGATGCGGTGTACGTCCTGCAATCGGATGAAAGCAATTATTTTGCTTCTAAAAGTGAAGAAATTGCCCTGGTGGATGAACCCACCAAAAATTTGGTGGTCAATGCCCTGGAAGAAACCGTGGCATTGGTGGAACATGGTCTTGTTCATCGGGACGGAGACACCCTGTACGGCCAATACAACGCGGAACAATACCGTTCCATTCAGGTTTGCATTGACGGTGACCAAGGAAAACAATATCGGTATTTGTTGATTCCCCGCGAACATTATGAATTTTTGATGGATGTAATGGATGAGAACGAAGAATACAAAAAAGTGTTTTATGAAATTCCAACCTATGATACCCATACAATGGTCAGTTCGGTTTCCCTGTTTGATTTCGACGTTACCCGGGAGCAAAATCGAGCATTGTATGAAACCATGGTAGAAGAAATTCGTGTCATGCCTTTTGAACAATGGTATCCCTTGGCTACCACCATTCACAACAATGGTAACATGGCAGCCTTTCGTATTGTAGTCCAAGTTGAAGAAAACGGGGATGACTACGTGATGTATTATCCCATTACCAAAGAACGGTTCCCTAAAACCTTCGACTTGTTATTGGAATATCAGAATGATGCCAACCCCAACGGAATCGAAACCTTCCGGGAAGCGTTAAATGCTACGGCGGCTGAAAAAGAACTGTACGAACAGTATGATGTTGCAGCCACGGTGTGGTATCCCATTGAAAAGTATATGATGGCAGACAACTGGCTTTCGGCGGTGCAGGACGTATTGCAACACGCCAAACCTTACACCCCCGGCACCGACAATGTGGTGGTATATTTATCTTTGAATCAGTACGGAGATGTTTATGAAGTAACCACCATGACCAATGTTTATTTTATGGTGGAACCCCAATATATTGAACCCTATTTGGAAGAATCGTTTACTTTCTACGATTAACGGTTGCCTTTTTCCCTCCTTTGTGATACACTATCAGTGTTTGAACCAAGGAGGGGATTTTGTATGAAAGGTGCATATACCAAAGGGCTGTCCCACGGGATTCCCATTGCTTTGGGCTATTTTTCGGTGTCCTTCGGCTTTGGTATCATGGCTGTGGGGTCAGGGCTTCCCGTGTGGAGTGCTGTGCTCATTTCCCTTTCCAATTTAACCTCCGCAGGCCAGGCGGCAGGGGTGGAGATCATCGCCGCCGCAGGCACCCTTCTGGAAATGATCCTGACCCAGTTTGTCATTAACCTGCGGTATGCCCTGATGGGATTTTCTTTGTCCCAGAAGTTAGACCGCAGTTTCACTACTTTTTGTCGGCTGGTGCTGTCCTTCGGCATTACCGACGAAGTGTTCGCCGTGGCGGCTTCCCAAAAGGGGAAGATCTCCGCTCGCTATTTGCTGGGGCTGATTACCCTACCCGTTGTGGGGTGGACCAGCGGCACCTTCCTGGGGGCTGTGGCTGGAAACCTTTTGCCTGCTTCCCTTGCTGATGCCATGGGCATTGTGTTGTACGGCATGTTTCTGGCCATCATCATTCCTCCCGCACGGGCAGACCGTCGGGTGTTGTTGGTGGTATCCCTGGCGGCGGGGTGCAGTGTGGTTTGTAAATACGCCTTGCCCTTTATCTCAAGCGGCTTTGCCATTATCATCAGCGGGATAGCGGCCTCTTTGGTTGGCGCCTGGTTATTCCCTGTGAAAGAGGAGGAACCCGCATGACCTTACTTATTTACATCGGGGTGATGGCAGGGGTGACCTACCTGATTCGCATGTTGCCCTTCACTCTGTTTCGGAAAGAAATTACCTCGCCCTTTCTTAAAAGTTTACTGTATTATTTACCCTACGCGGTGCTTAGTGCCATGACCATCCCCGCCATTTTTTATTCCACCGGGGACATGACCACCGCCGCCGTAGGCACCGCCGTGGCGCTGGTGTTGGCATATTGTAAATGTCCCTTGATCGTGGTTGCCCTTTCCGCCGCCGCCACCGCCTTTGTGACAGGGCTTGTTTTATAATCAGAAAAATCCGCCGGTATAGCCCAAGTGTTCTAAAGGACACTTGGGCAGTTTTATTCGCCTTGCGGCGAGTGATATTGCTTTGCAGTGATATTTGAACTAAAGTTCAAGTGATATTGCCTTCGGCAGTTTATGGCGAATAAAATATCACTAAAACCGTAGGTTTTAATATCACGATTGCTGTCGGCA
>JAZNWL010000037.1:0-14160 GCA_045593325.1 Acutalibacteraceae bacterium
TTCCTTGCCCTTACAAAAATGTTACGGTAAATGCCAACCCCACCGCCGAAGTTGTTTATGGGGATAGGCGATACGGTACTTTGAATGGTGACGTTTATTATTTTACTCCTTATGATTTCACCGGTATTAACATTACCTTTGAATTAAATGACGGTTCTACCAAAACCTACACCGTTGAAGATTTTGATACGGAAGCAGGAGAATTGGACGGATATTTCTTTGATATAGATATTTCTGAATGCGAAGGCCCCGGTATGGCAAATGCTGTTATCTATTACAAAGGCATTGAAGTTCCTTTCCAAATTCCGGTTGTGGAATCGCCTCTTGCAAGTTTAGAGGTTATTGGTATTGCCAAATTCTTGTTGTATGAGCAATACTATTATCCTTTGATGGATGGTTTGAAAGTAAAACTTACCATGAAAGACGGTACTTCTCAAACGGTGGAATTGAATGATGAAACCCTACAATATCAAATGGAAAACGGCTTTGTTTATATTGTTGATGTTGAGGACTACTCTGTAACCATTTATAATGATTATGATGAAAACGATAAAGAGTATTATGTTTTCGAATGTTTGGATCTGAAAGCAGAATATCACGATTTCAGCTTTAAGCCTACCCGTGAAGTAGCAAATGTGGTTGTTTCCGATTTTGCTCCCGATGGGGATGGCATGATTTTAAACATTTCTTATACCAACGAAGAAACCGATACTTTGCACGTGGAAAAACTGTGCCAAAACGTATGGGGTGACTACGGCGATTATATGGGGAAAACCGAAAACGGTATTATGTGGTATCATATTGAACAAAAGTATACCCATGACGGCGAGTTGGAAGGTTACCTGGTTTACGTTTTAGATTACGAAGTGTTTGTACCGGCAGAAACCCAAACTTTTGGCGACTTGGACGGCAACGGTAAAATTGACGCCAAAGATGCCTTGCAAGTGCTGAAATATGCCGTGAATAAAGTTGAATTTACCCCCGCACAAGAACGGATTGCCGACGTGAATAATGACGGTGATATCAACGCCAAAGATGCCTTGGAAATTCTTAAAAAAGCGGTTGGGAAACCTGCTTGTTTCTAAGCCACAACAAAAAACCGGAGTGGGAATGTTTTGGTTCCCACTCCGGTTTTTCTATGTTACTTGTTCTTTTTGAAAAACAGCCCTTTGAATAATCAGTTTTCAAATAAACCGTTGTTGGCGGATATACCATTCAATGTCTTCCAAACTTTTGTCGGTAACCCCGTTGCGGTAACTGTAATATCCGCCAAAGGTCATGGTTTCGGGGGTGTCTGTAACAGGTTGGGATTCCTGACTGCTCACTTCCGCCACCGAGGAATCAGGTTGGGAGGTGCTTTCGGGTGCCGAAGAGCAGGAACAAAAACAAAGGGCAATCAGTAAGATAAGGCATAGCAGAGTTTGTTTTTTCATAATATATTTCTCCTTATTCATTGGATTGATTTTCGGTAAGGGTTTCTTTGGAAAACTGCCGTCGTTGGCTTTGATACAATCCCGAATCCCCTGACAGAACAAATGCGATGACACAAACCAGGGCAAAAAGGTGGAAGTTGCTCACCCCGAACAGTTCCACGCTGAGAATGATAGAGGTTAAAGGACTGTTGGTAACGCAACAGAACAGGGCAACCAATCCCAATGCTCCTGCCAGGGCAGGGCTGATGCCCAAAAGGCTTCCCATAACACAACCGAAGGTGGCGCCGATGCAGAAGGTGGGAACGATTTCGCCCCCCTTAAACCCTGCCGCCAGGGTGATGGCGGTAAACAACAGCTTCAGAATAAAGTCATACCAATTCCAGTGCCCTTCCATGGCGCCCAGCGCCATATCCATTCCCGCGCCGTTGTATCGTTGATCCCCCACCAAAAGGGTCAACCCCACAATTACAACAGCCCCCAGGGAAATACGAAGCCAGGGATTCTTCACCCATTTTTTCAACAGGTGTTCCCCTTGGTGGAAAATATAGCACATGGCAATGCCCACCAGGGAAACCGCCAGGGCGAAAACAAAAATTTTGCCATAGGTGGTGAGGGTGTTGGGTAGTACGGTATCCACAGCGAAGGTTTCTGCATGAACCCCCAACATGGCCGATACTTTGGCGGCGGCAAAGGAAGAAAGATAACAAGGCAAAAGCCCCAAAGAGAAAACCGAACCCACCGATAAAAATTCCAACGTGAACAGGGCGGCGGTGAAGGGGGTACCGAACAGCCCGGCAAACACACCGCTCATCCCGCTTAAAATCAGGATCTTTCGATCTTTCTCATTCAATCGGAACAGTTTTGCCAAAAGGGATGCCCCCGCACCACCCATTTGCAGGGCGGCACCTTCCCGACCTGCCGAACCCCCGAATAGGTGGGTCATGGCGGTGGAAAGGAAAATCAAAGGGGTGATCAGGGGATTGACCCCTTGCTTGCGGGCAACCGCCTCCATCACTTCGTTGGTGCCTCGGTTGTTTTGCTGTTTGCATAAGCGATATAACCCAACCGTTGCCAGCCCCCCAAAGGGAAGTAAAAACAATAGCCAGGGGTAGTTCCCCCGTAAGGTGGTTACCAAGGATAACACGTGAGCAAAGGCACCGCCCAGCACCCCCCCGAGAATTCCCGTGAAGGTTCCCAACAGCGCCCATTTCAGAAAGGTTACACTATATTGTTTTGGATGACGTAATTGTTTGACAAAAGACATAGCATATCAACCACACATATTGTTTTTCCTGTTTTTGGCATTGTACCACAATTCATTCCAAAAGTAAATTGATTGTGCATAATTTTCGAAGAAATATCGTGATGTGAAAAAGAAGTTGACATTTCAACTTTCGTGACCTATAATAAAGAAGTTGAAACCTCAACTTGTTCACAGGAGGAGATATTCGTATGATAGACAGATTCGAGCGATTTTCCCTGGCAATTTCCGCCATTACCAAATATTGGCATAAAATCGCCGCCGAAGAACTTTCCAAGTACGGCTTGAAAGGACCTCATGCCACCTATTTAACGGCCATGTATAAATACCCTCAAGGGATTACGGTACCGCATCTTTGTGAGGTGTGCGGAAAAGACAAATCAGACGCTTCCCGTATGATTGCCATTCTGGAACAAAAGGGATTGGTGAAAAAGCAGGGGGTGGACGGCAGTCTTTACCGAGGGTTGTTGCTGTTGACCGAAGAAGGCAAAGCGGCGGCAGAGCACGTGTGCAACCGCGCCGCCCGAGCAGTGGAAATGGCAGGGAAGGACCTGACCGATGACATGCGGGACACATTCTATCGCTCACTGGAATCCATCACCGAGAATTTGCGTGGGTTAAGCGAGGAGGGAATTCCTGACTGATGAATATTGCATCAAAACTGTTTTGCCGTGGGTTTCAAGGGGCATTTCGTCTGGCATTGCCCTTTTTGCCGTACCGAGAACCCAAAAAGGTATCCTCTTGCTCTGCTTTGGGCGAAGTAATTCAAAAAGAAAAGATTCAATCGGTGCTCATCGTCACCGATAAGGGCATTGTGAACAATGGGCTGACTGTACCATTGGAAAAGGTGTTGCAGGAAAATAACGTGTCTTTCATTCTTTATGATCAAACCCAGCCCAATCCCACGGTGAAGAACGTAGAAGAAGCCCTGGCACTATATCATAAAAATAACTGTGATGCCCTCATTGCTATTGGGGGCGGGTCTTCCATGGACTGCGCCAAAGCATTGGGTGCAAGAGTGGCGTATCCCAAAAAATCCGTTGGGCAAATGAAGGGCATTTTACGGGTGCTTCGGAAACTTCCTACCCTGATTGCCATTCCCACCACCGCGGGTACCGGCAGTGAAGTAACCCTTGCGGCAATTATTACCGATTCCCAAAAACATCATAAATACGCCCTGATGAGTTTTCCCTTGATTCCTCATTATGCGGTTCTGGATGCTGCCCTTACGGAATCGTTACCGCCCCATCTTACCGCCACCACAGGAATGGACGCCCTCACCCATGCGGTGGAAGCCTACATCGGCCGTTCCACCACCAGGGAAACAAGACGCCTTGCCCTGGAAGCGGTGAAACTGATATTTGAAAACATTGAAACTGCCTATGCCCAAGGGGAAAACCATAGGGCAAGAGAAAATATGCTTCATGCCGCCTACAAAGCGGGAGTTGCTTTTTCCAAATCCTACGTGGGATATATCCATGCAGTTGCCCATTCTTTGGGTGGGCAGTACGGCACACCTCACGGCCTTGCCAATGCGGTGATTATGCCCTATGTGCTGGAAGCGTACGGCAAAAGTGCTCATAAAAAGCTGCAACAACTGGGGGTTGCCGCAGGGGTTTGTTCCCCGGAGGATTCTGCCCGGGACGGTGCCAAAAAGTTGATTCAAGCCATCAAAGTTTTGAATGAAACCATGGGCATTCCCCATACAATTCAAGGAATTCAAAAAGAGGATATCCCCCTTATGGCAAAGCATGCCGCCAAGGAAGCCAATCCCCTGTATCCCGTTCCCAAACTGATGACCCAACGTGAGTTGGAACCCTTCTATCATCAAATTGCAGATTGGAGTACAAAACAATGACAAGTATAGAAATTCAAAGTCTGCTGGAAAAACAAAGAGCCTATTATCACAGCGGGGCAACCATTCCCGTTTCCTTTCGTATCAAGCGGTTGAAGAAACTGTATGCCACCGTGAAAAAATATGAAACCCAAATCAACAATGCCTTGCAAACCGACCTGGGGAAAAGTCATTTTGAAGGGTTTATGTGTGAAAGCGGTTTGGTGTTGTCGGAAATTTCCTATATGATTCGTCACACAAAGAAGTTTGCCAAACGAAAAACCGTTTATACTCCTTTGGCGCAGTTTGCCTCCCACAGTTATAAACAACCTGTGCCCTATGGTAATACCTTGATTATGAGCCCTTGGAATTACCCCTTCCTTTTAACCATTGACCCCTTGGCAGATGCCATTGCCGCAGGCAATACCGCCATTGTGAAACCCAGCGCCTATTCTCCTGCTACCAGCCGCGTCATTGAAAAAATCATTTCCGAATGTTTTTCAGAGGAATACGTGGCGGTAGTAACCGGTGGCAGGGCAGAAAATACCGCCCTGTTGGACCAAAAGTTTGATTTTGTTTTCTTCACAGGAAGCCAGGCGGTGGGAAAAGAAGTGCTTCGCCGCGCCGCCGAGCATTTAACCCCCGCCGTGCTGGAACTGGGGGGTAAAAGCCCTTGCATTGTGGACGCAAGTGCAAATATTAAACTGGCCGCCAAGCGGATCGTTTTTGGAAAATACCTCAACTGCGGTCAAACCTGCGTTGCACCCGACTATATCCTTTGTGAGAGTTCGGTAAAAGAACAGTTGGTAGCCCAAGTGGTAAAACAAATTCAAAAACAATACGGCGAAACTCCTCTTGAAAATCAGGATTACGGGAAGATCATCAACCAAAAACATTTTGACCGCCTTTGCGGTCTGATCGACCCAAATAAGGTGGTCGTGGGAGGAAAAACCAATCCCGATACCTGCCAAATTGCCCCCACTGTTATGGACAACGTTACCTATGATGACCCGGTGATGGGGGAAGAAATTTTCGGACCCATTCTCCCCGTTCTCACCTTTGAGGATTTTGATGAGGTTGTGGCAGACCTTAAGAAGAAAGACCATCCTTTGGCTTTGTATTTGTTCTCAAGCAATAAAAAGCATATCAAACGGGTCACCACCGAACTGTCCTACGGCGGCGGTTGTATCAATGACGTTGTGATTCACCTTGCCACCAGCGAAATGGGCTTCGGCGGTGTGGGAGAAAGCGGTATGGGCAGTTATCATGGGAAAGAGGGCTTCGATGCTTTCTCCCATTATAAATCCATTGTGGATAAAAAAACCTGGCTGGATCTGCCCATACGGTATCAACCCTACAAAAGCAAATTGTACGAAAAACTTTTGCATATCTTTTTAAGATAAAATTTGTTTATTCCGCCTCAAAGGGAAAAATCTTTGAGGCGGTTTTCTTTTTCTTGTACTATGGGTTCCGTTGTGATATAATAAATCCATTCAAAAGAATTTAAGTTTTTCATTGGCTGTTTTGAGGTGATACCATGTATTTTGACGATATAAAACCGGGAATGACAGTGGACATTGCCCCTGCCGTTATTGAAAAGGGAAAGATGCTGGCATTTGCAAAGGATTACGATAACATTCCCTTGCATACCGATGAGGAATATGCCAAACAAACACCCTTCGGAAAACTCATTGCTCCGGGGGTGATGTCCTTTATGTCGGTGTGGGCAAAATATCTGGAAGTGGATCTGTTCGGGGAAGAATTGCTGGCAGGCAAATCCACCAAAATTGAATGGATAAAACCCGTTTTCGCAGAGGACGTTTTAACAAGTAAGGCACAGGTGACCAATCTTATAAAACGAAATCCCAAAAACGGACTTGTGGAAATCACCATAGAAGCGTACAATCAGAAGGGTGACCTGGTGCTCACCGACGTTACCGAAGCCATTGTAAAATGCAGACCCATATAAATATTCTTTTCAGGAGGAATGAAGATATGAAAAATCGTGTTTCCCATTCGCTTTTGTGTTTGTTGATTGCCTTGGTGTTGGCGGTTACCTGCCTTCCCGTGCCTTCCTATGCGCAAGAGGAGCCCTTGTCGGAGGATATTGTCATTCTTTACACCAATGACGTGCATACTTACATTGACGGTGCTTTGAGTTACGACGTAATTTCCGCAATCAAACAAGAATTGCAGAAGGAATATCGGTATGTGATTCTGGCAGATGCCGGGGACCATATTCAGGGAACGGCATACGGTTCTATGGATAAAGGCAAAAGCATAGTTTCTCTTATGAATGCCGCAGGCTATGACGTTGCCACTCTGGGGAACCATGAATTTGACTATGCCATGGAAGGGTGCATGAATGCCATTGATTGGGCAGAGTACCCCTATATTTCCTGTAACTTTTACCATGAGAAAAACGGGGTAAAAGGGGACAACGTGCTGGACAGTTACGTTCTGTTCCCCTGTGGGGAAGAAACGGTTGCCTTCGTGGGCATTACCACCCCTGAAACTTTTTCCAAATCTACCCCTGCTTATTTCCAGGATGATAAGGGAAACTTTATTTACGGCATTTCCGGTGGGGAAGACGGCTCGGCACTGCAGAAGGACGTGCAAAATGCCATCAACAGTGCCAAAGAAGCAGGCGCTACCCAAATTATTGCTCTGGGGCATTTGGGAGTTGATCCTTCTTCCGCTCCCTGGACCAGTGAAGAAACCATTGCCGCTGTCAGCGGGTTGGATGCCTTTATTGACGGCCATTCCCATACGGTGATGGAAAGCAAAGAAGTGAAAGACAAAGACCAAAACCCTGTGCTGTTGACCCAAACAGGGGAATATTTCAATCGCATTGGTATGATGGTGATCGATGCTAAAACCGGGGCAATTACCACCGATTTTATTGAATGTGTGGGCAGTGAGGAAGAAGGATATACCTTGTCTTCCGCATTGTATCAGGGTACAGAAATTCTTTCTGACCCTTCCGTAAAAGAGCTAAAAGACAGTTGGATGACCCAAATTGATGAACAATTAGGGCAAAAAATCGGGTCGGCTGCCGTAACCTTTGACAATTACGACAGCGACGGCAATCGTTTGGTGCGGTTGCAAAGCACCAATTCCGGAGATTTTTCCGCCGATGCTTTGTATTATTTGTTTGACGATATGGGGCTGGACGTAGACCTTGCCGTGATGAACGGCGGCGGTATCCGCAACCAAGCCATTACCGGGGATATTACCTATAAGACCTGTAAAGATATGCACCCCTTTGGTAACGTTGCCTGTTTGCTGATTGTCAGTGGTTAGCAAATTCTGGATATGTTGGAATGGGGCGCCCGCTTTGCCGGGGAAGCCGAAAACGGAGCCCTTTTGCACGTGGCAGGGATTACCTATAAAATCAATACCACCATTCCCGATACCACCCAGGCAAATGAAATTGACGTGTGGATCGGTGGTCCCGCCGGGGACTATCGGGTGTATGACGTAACGGTGTATAACAAAAACACCAACGCCTTCGAACCGTTGGATCTGAACGCCAAGTACAATCTGGCAGGGTATAATTATACCTTGCGGGATCTGGGGGGCGGCTTTGATATGCTTACCGGTTCGGTGAACGTGCTGGACTACGTGATGGAAGATTATATGGTTCTGGCAAACTACGTTCAAGGCTTTGAAAATGGTGTGATTGAAGCTGAAAATTCACCCCTGTTGGCAAAATATCCCAATATGCTTATTAACTACAGCAACCTGAAAGGAAGCGGTAGACTGCAAGTGGTAACCGAACTTTCCAAAGAAGATCAACCTCAACAGGGTGGGGAAGGGCAAACACCCGTAGAACCCCAACCCTCCCAAAAGGAAGAAACTAAACCTACCGACAATCCCCAAACCGGGGACAATTCCCTGATTTTTGTGTGGACTGCCCTTATGTTTGTCAGCGGCAGCGGTGTCTTGGTGTTTCATAAAAAGAAAGTAAAATAGGGTTTTGTTTATAACGAAAGCGGAGTGAAAATCACTCCGCTTTTTTGTATACTATTCAACTTCCCATCCAAAGGGGATGGATTTTGCGGCACCTGCCCGGCCGACTGCCATGGCGGCGGCTTTGGTGGCGTAATGGATGGCGTGGGACAACGGTTCTTTTTGAGAAAGTTTGGTTACAAGAGCCCCGATGAAACAATCCCCCGCAGAGGTGGTATCCACTACGGATGTGCTTTGAGCGGGGTGGAACCGAATTTCCTCCCCGTCATTATAAACACAGCCTTTGTCTCCCAAGGTGATGATAACGGTTTCTACCCCGAAACTTCGGATGGTTTCCAGGGCTTTGGTTGCGGACTCTTCATCCTGAACGGAAATCCCCGTTAGCGCTTCCGCTTCGTGTTCGTTGGGAATCAGGTAATCCACCAGGGGATACACTTCCCGGGGTAATTCTTTAAAAGGAGCGGGATTGAGCACCACTTTGGTGTCGCTGTTTTTTGCCATTTGGCAAACTTTAATCACCGTTTCTTGGGGAATCTCCAGTTGCATCACGCAAAAATCACAGTTTTCAATGAGTTTTGCTTTTTCTTCTGCCATTTGGGGGGTAACCTCATGATTGGCTCCCCCGTTTAAAAGAATGAAATTGTCCCCCTGTACCACCGTAATCATGGCGGTTCCCGTGGGGTTGGTTTGGGATCGGATTCCTTCAAAGGGAATATCATATTCTTTCAGGGTGCTGTGCAAAAATTCTCCGTTGCTGTCATTCCCCAACGCTCCTAAAAAAGAAACGGTTCCGCCCAGTTTGGCAATGGCGATGGCTTGATTCAAGCCTTTTCCCCCTGCATTCACCTGGAAATCGCTTCCCACCAGGGTTTCTCCTAACTTTGGCATTTTCTCCGAATGAATTACCAGGTCAACGTTGGCACTGCCCAGTACAATAATTTTATTTTCCATTGATATGCTCCAACGTCAGTTTTACTCGGTCGGTGATTTTCACCGAGCCCACCCCGAAAATTGTGGTGTGGATGGTGTTGTTGATGGGCTTGGCCCAACATTCAGGAATGTTTTCCACGCCCTTTGCCATGCCCAGCACCGAACCAACGGTTGCCCCGTTGCAGTCGGTATCAAAGCCGGTTTCCACCGCCATGCAAATCGACTTGCCGTAATCCCCGCCACCATACAACAAAGAGGAGGCAACGATCATGGCATTGGGAATGGTGTGGCACCAGCCGTGAGCGGTGTATTCATTATATTTTTTATGAATGGTTGCAAAACATTCTTCTTGGGAAACGCCCTTTTCATAGCCTTCCACCACCGAAAGAACGTCTTCATACAGTCGTGAAGTGTGAGGGATTTCTCCAAGCCCTGCTAAAATAATATCTTTCACGGTGTCGGTTTCAGCGGCAACTGCCAACATGGCGGCTACAAACATTTCTCCGTATATGCCGTTTTTGGTGTGGGAAATGCAGGCATCCCGCCATGCCATTTGGGCAGCAAGTTCAGGATCGCCGGGATTGACGTATCCCAGATAGTCGGCTCGGATCTGTGCCCCGATCCATTCCCGATAGGGATTTTTGTATACCGCAGAGTGGGGCGGGGCATACCCCTTTATAAAGTTGCAAAACGCCACCCGCTCGGCAGTGCAATAGGCATCTTTGGGTTGATAAGCAAGCCATGCCCGCGAAACGTCAAAGGGGGTAAAATCTTTCCCGTATTTTTCAATGATTTCCTGATACAAAACCATATAATTGGTGTCATCGTCCGCCGGCATTCCGTTGACCACGTCGGCATAATGCCGTCCCCGGAATCCGTAGGTGTATTTGTTGAGAATTTCTTCATTTAAGTCACTGTGTAAAATGTATCGGTGCATGGGGTAATTGCCGGTGTCTTTCAGGAAAGGAACCAACTGGTCGGTGTGAATCCCTTCCACTGTCGCCCCTAACAAACAACCGCAAACCCTGCCCAGCCAGGCACCGTGGATCTTGCTTTCCAAACTCGTTCCTTGGTTTTTGGTGTAGGCGTAGGGTTTTTTCAAACTTTGAATAGACTCCAGGTCGGAAGGTTCAATATAGCCATATCCGTCCCTTTGAGGTGCACTTTTCACCATTTCAAACAAAACGTTCCCCAGTTTTTCTTTCCATTCGTTTTTGGGAAGTTGATACACAACCTCAAAAAGAGGTTTGTATGCCTCAACGTCCAATCCTTCTTCCAGGGATTGTTCATATTCGGTCATCAAATCGGAAGGATAAAACTCCCAATCGGGAATGGTTTCATATTGTTTTTTCATTTCGTTTTTCTTTGCGGTCATATCAATGCCCCCTTCGGGTTCATTGTATCACAAATTGTCGTATATTTCAATAATAGATATAAAATTCATAGGTAGGAATGGGAATGTTTTGTTTGAAAATTTGTCGGCAGATTCGCCTACTCCATTGACCCATTGCTTCCCAAAGGTAAAAAAACAACTTGTGAAAGGGTTGGAAAAAGCGTATAATGAAAACAAAGTATACAGTCAGGTGAAAAGAAATGCCAACAACAGAATTGTTAAAACGCTATATTTTATTTGTATTCTGCCTATTCTTTATAGGAATCGGTGTGGCTCTTACCAAGCACGGGGAACTTGGCGTTTCTCCCATTTCTTCCGTTGCCAATGTGGTAAGTATAAAATTCCCCTTTTTTTCTTTTGGCACCTGGTTGACAATTTCAAACTGTGTTTTGCTGGTTGGACAGGTCTTACTGCTACGCAAGAAGTTTAAACCGATACAGCTTTTGCAGATTCCGTTATCCTTTTTGTTCGGGTACTTTACAGATTTTGGTGTGTGGTCGGTCAGCGCAATTCCCAATGACACATACGTCTTTCAACTTGTGTTGGTTTTAAGCGGTATTATAGTTCTGGGGTTCGGTATAACCCTTGGTGTTATTGCAGATGTTATACTCAACTCGGGAGAAGCCTTTGTCAAAGCCCTTGCGGATGTAACAAAGAAAGATTTTGGGAATGTAAAAATTTCCTTTGACGTTGCTTGGGTACTGCTTTCCATAGTGCTTTCCCTTGTTTTCTTCCATGGTAAACTTTACGGCACAAGAGAAGGAACCATTCTTTCAGCGTTGCTTGTGGGGGTTACAGTAAAATTTTTCCGTAAAGTTCTACAGAAGCCACTTGATGGTATACTGAAAAAGTGAGGAGATACAAATGGAATTTGAACAACTGATTTCTGAACGGTATTCCGTAAGAAATTTTAAACCGGAACATCTGCCCCAAGGGGTCATTGATAAGATCCTGGAGGCAGGGCATAAAGCCCCTACAGGCTGTAATTATCAGCCCCAACGGATTCTTGTGCTGAATACCGACCGGTCCATAGCCAAACTGAAAGACTGCACCAAATGTCATTTCGGCGCACCCACAGCCCTGCTTGTTTGCCATGACGTAACAGAAAGTTGGAAACGACCCTACGACGGAGCATTATCGTCCCCGGTGGATGCTGTCATCGTGGCAACCCACATGATGCTTGCCGCGCATAACGAAGGGGTTGGCTGTTGTTGGGTGATGCATTTTGACCCTTTGGCAATGCGGGAAACCTTTCAGATTCCTGCTGAGGTTAAGCCAATGGCTCTTTTAGTGATGGGATACCCCACGGAGAATGCCAAACCACTTGATTTGCACTTTGGGTTCCGCCCCATGGCTGAAGTTGTGTTTTACGATGAGTACCAACAGAAAGGATAAACAAGAATATCTCTCTATAATTTAATGATTGCAAAGTTGCATTGTCAAAAAAACATGCCGGATAAGGCTATTGAATATTTGCTGTTTGCAGAAAAATTCGCGGTAGATGATGACAGTGCTTTAGCTTTAGGTGAACAAAAATATAATTCCATATTATTTAGTCACATGACTTGGAATCCAAGAAACATAATCACCAATTGGGACGGAACATTACAAGAGCAATAAACCTTTATAATACTGGGTTTTTGGGCGATTTTTGGAGGAAAATTTTTGACGAAATACAGCATATTTTGACCAATACATAGCAAAAGCGTGGTGTAATTCACCTTGCTTTTGTGGTTAGTCATTTTTGTACTCTAAAATATCACCGGGCTGGCAATTTAAGGTTTCGCAAATCGCTTCTAAAGTAGAAAAACGAATTGCGCTTATTTTTCCTGTTTTTATTTTTGATAAATTGACATTGGCAATTCCGACTTTTTCCGATAATTCATTTAGTGATATTTTTCGATCTGCCATAACTCTATCTAATCTTAATATAATCAACATAATATTCTCCTTATAATGTTTCATCAACTTGCTGTTGCAACTGTGCACCATATTTGAAAATATACGCAAGGAGAAAAATCACAATCGCAACAAAGATAAAATCTAATTCGATCTGATGTTGCAACATAACATTTTTCACCTCGCCGCCTACTAGTAATTCTTTTATATTACAACCCTTAAACAGCATTGTTGATTCAATTACTGAAAAAACTGCTGAGATTATACCATAAACAATTACAAGAATACCAGTTTTTTTCAAATTAGTATGTACAATTTCATTGAACGGCTCACCACTTGAAATGCATCCAAGAATGTTTCTGAAAATTTTAATCATAATAAATGCTGTGACTGATGCTAATACAAAAAACATCATTGTCATAATAAAAAATAAAATAGAAAATCTTTGTGACGGCAATGCATTCTCACTAAAATAAATCTCCAAAGTCCCGAAGTCAATCGATTCCATAACTTCCGGTCCCAATTGTGAATCAAAATGCATAATAACGATACATATAATTGCCACAGGGATAACGATTATTGTAGTTGCAATTAGTATGTAGTATAACCATTTTAAAAATGTGTCAAGTTTTTTTGCTGTTGATTTAATTTTTTGCATAATAAATCTCCTCCAAAGTTATTTTATGTATGTATAATAACATATAAATAAACGTTTGTCAACTATTTTTTAATGTTTATCGTTAAATATTTTACTTTATTGTTCGATTGCATCAGAAATTCGTGAAAATACATTACTATATCTATTAGAATCGTCCTTTAATATTTAAGATATTAAATTTCACAGTATAAATCTCCGCTATTTACAAATAATAGTATCACGATTTGAAATTAAAGGAGATTTTACACGCAAAGCGTGGCAAGGTTCTCGGGTACCCACTCGCAATTTCAATTGCGTTAGTGGGTGAGGTTCTTATATATGAAAGCAACTGGAATCGTGAGAAGAATAGAGGAATGTGTTATAATAGGACAAAAGTCGAAAAAACCGCATAAACACTAGGGTTCCCGCTGATTTTTGTCCGACCCAATTTGCACAAAATCCGCTTGAAATCGGTTTTGGGGTCAAAAAAATCGAAGCGTATCCTACATATTATGATGCCGGATATGTTTATAAGATTTCTACAAAAACTTGACTAAAATAATAGAGTGTGTTATAATGATTAAAATAATAAATGTAAGTGGAACCAGCTGTCTGCAGAGGAAGTGGTTCCATTTTGTTTTTATAGTAGAATTAGGGTGTATGATGAATTTATGAAAAAACAGCGTACTAGGGTATCTACAACACATATTATACTGTTGAGCTTTTTAATGACAATATTGATAGGCGCGGTATTACTTTCGCTTCCCATAAGTTCAGCTGACGGAAAACCGACTTCGTTTT
>JAZNWL010000038.1:0-4828 GCA_045593325.1 Acutalibacteraceae bacterium
ATAGGTTTCATAACCCGGGTCAATAAAAACGGGGTTACCTTTATAATACAACAGGAATTCCCCCACATCATTATGGCCGTGGGGTTCATGATTATGCCCACCCTTGAAACGGAAATACCAATCGCCCTGTCGGGTGAAAAAATGCCCGTTGGCTTGGTTAAAACAACAAGTATCTTGCAGGGTACCGGGTTGCCGATTTCCACGGTATTCCCTATGATAGGTCTTGAAAGTCCGCAAAGGGAAGGAAACGTTGAGCCCTGTGTCTGCCATTTCCCGGGCACC
The DNA here is from genome assembly GCA_045593325.1 of Acutalibacteraceae bacterium. GTDB lineage: Bacteria > Bacillota > Clostridia > Oscillospirales > Acutalibacteraceae > UMGS1484. The sequence goes on from JAZNWL010000038.1 coordinate 283, forward strand.
GTTCCCAAGCACGGTATCCGCAATGTCAATTAGATCCTTATCGTTAAACAGGACTCCTGCATCATACATTAAACGAGCATGGTTTTGGCTGATTTTGGTATCCCCGCAGTCGGCAATGGAAACCCAGCGATCCCCCGACACATAGAACTCTTTCACCGAACAAACCATACGTTTCACCAGGGGGTCCTTCAGCAAGTCCACCTCTCCCCCTGTGGCTTCCATCATAATCTCCAATAAATCCCCAAAGGCGGCATTGGATACAAAATGATAATTGGGGCCTTCCAGGCAAATGCCGTTTTCCGGAATGAATTTCAAGAAATTGTTCACGTATTCCAGTGCTTTTTCACAAACCAGCCGACGGGTTTCTTCCTCATTTGCTCCAAACAAGGCGGCGGTACAGCAACTTACCCCGATCCAAGGATTCCAGTTGTTCACATAGTTGCCGTCCAGTCCTTTCCAATTCATGAAAGTTCCTGTGGCATCGGAACAATAGGGTTCAAAAATACGGCGTTGAAGTTCCAGACGAAACCGTTCCATGAAAAACTTCGGCATCCGCTTTTCAAATTCATCCTCGAAATACCATGCCACCACCGCTAAATCTGCTGCTGTGGCAGCGGAAAACAAATCCACGTGCCGCACCAAATCAAATTCATGGGGTGCCGATTGATTGGTTTGAAAGCAAAGGTTATGGGCAGGAACCACCCAGGTGCTTTCCTCTAACATTGCCCAAAAAGTATCCATCAAAGCAGGAAGAAAACGGCCTTTTCTTTCGGCCAATTCTCCTAACGCTAATTTCAGCAAACGGCCACGCCGTGCAAAATACACTGCCTCGTACCGACTGCGATTGCCATCACGGGAAAAGGCTAAATATTCGGTAAGGGGTAACACAGGAAGGGGCTTTGTCAAAGCTTCTTCGGCAAAGGTAATGCAATCCTTTTGGTAAGCCTCATGGGGGATAAAATCAAACATGCTCCCCCGCCGCTTTCTACATTCATCACGGGACAGTATTTTAGAAACAACAAATCGGGGATCAATGGTAAACATAACAAACCCTCCTGATACAGCCGTTTTTTTCAGTATAACACGGAGAAAACCAAATGCAACCAAAAACAACCGTTTTTCCCTTTTTTTCGGTGTTTTTTCCCCATAGAATCTACCCTTGCACATGGCGCCATTCAATGATATAATAAGACATTATAGCAAAGAAGGTGCAGTATGCAAAAACTCATGGGGCTGATCCGCACAGCGGTAGATAAATACAACATGATAGAAGACGGCGACGTCATCGGCGTTGGGGTTTCGGGAGGAAAAGACTCTCTTGCCCTGCTGGCAGGGTTACAGGAAATGCGGCGGTTCTACCCCAAGTCTTACACCTTGATTCCCATTATGGCAGACCCCAGGTTTAACAAACAACCTGCCGACACTTCCCCTTTGGAAGCCAAGTGCAAAGAGTGGGGACTCAACTTACACGTGCAACCCACCGATTTGTATGAAATTATTTTTGAAATCAGAAAAGAATCCAACCCTTGCAGTATGTGCGCCAAAATGCGGCGGGGAATTTTACACGACACCGCCAAAGCATTAGGTTGCAACAAAATTGCTTTGGGGCATAATTTGGATGATGCGGTGGAAACCTTTTATATGAACCTATTTTCCTGTGGACGCATTGGATGTTTTCAGCCGGTGACCTACCTTTCCCGCAAGGATATCACCATGATCCGTCCCCTGTTATACGCCAGGGAAACCGACGCTATGCGGGTTTGCGGAAAACTTTCTCTGCCTGTTTTGGAAAGCCAATGCCCCGCCAACGAAAACACCTCCCGGGAAGAAGTAAAGCAGTTAATTGCGACCTTATCCAAAGATTACCCTTCTTTAATTGCCAAAACCATTGGCGCTTTGGAACGGAGAAACATTGACGGTTGGTTTGAAACCGACAATCGCAAGGAGAATCTGGAATAATATGAAATGGTATCAACATTTTTCCACCATTACCAAACACCGTCACCTGGTGATTCGTCATTGTGCCAAGGCGGGGATTTTCTGGCAAGGACTACGCCACGACCTTTCCAAATATACGCCCACAGAGTTTATAAACGGTATTCGGCATTTTCAGGGATATCGCAGCCCCAATGAACAGGAACGGGAAACCAAGGGCTATTCCGAAGCTTGGATGCACCACAAAGGTCGAAACCGCCATCACTTTGAATACTGGACCGATTATAATCCCAAAACCAAGCAAGTTGAGCCTGTTAAAATGCCCTTGCGGTTTGTGGCGGAAATGTTCTGTGACCGACTGGCGGCATCAAAAATCTACAATAAAGACACCTATACCAACCATCACCCCTTGGAATATTTTCAAAAAGGAAAAGGGCGACGCATGATTCACCCTAAAACTTCCGATTTATTGGAACAATGGCTGACCCTTTTAAAAAACCAGGGAGAAGACGCGGTTTTCAGGGAAATCAAAGCCGCGCTACGGGAGAAAAAACAATGAAAACAAGATGGATTGTATGGTGTCTTATATGTCTTTGTTGTTTATCGGGTTGTTCTTCTTCCCCCGTTTCCCATGAGTTTTTTGCCATGGATACGGTAATGAAAATTACGGTGTATTCCGAAAAAGACCAGGACTTATTATCCCAGGCAGAAGAACAAATACGTTTCCTTGAATCTCTACTTTCGGTCACCAATCCCCAAAGTGAGATATATCGGGTCAACGGAGCGAAGGGGGTGCCCACTTCCCTATCGGACCAAACGGTTTCCTTGTTGCAAACCGCTCAAGGTCTTTGGAAAGAAACCGACGGCCTTTTTGATATCACCGTTTATCCTGCTGTGAAAGCCTGGGGATTTACCCAATCTGAAAATCGAGTACCCACTGACAAAGAACAAAAAGCCCTTTTGCCCTTGATTGACTGTGGCAACCTTCAGTTACAGGAAAACACCCTTACCCTTCCAAAGGGGGTTCTGATAGATTTAGGAGGCATTGCCAAAGGTTATGCCGCCGATGTGGTGGCAGAATCCTTAACGCAAAAGGGATGCCAAGGGGGAGTATTATCCCTGGGAGGCAACGTGAAAACCTTGGGGAACAAGTCTGACGGCTCTTTATTCCAAATAGCGGTGCAAGACCCCAACAACACAACCGCCACCTTAGGAACCCTGTCGGTTTCCGGCAACACCGCTGTGGTTACCTCAGGGGACAGTCAGCGGTATTTTGAACAAGACGGGGTGAAATACCACCATATCATCGACCCTCGCACCGCCGCCCCTGCGGTGAGCGATTTGACTGCTGTTACGGTGGTTTGTAAATCCGCCACCAAGGCAGATGCTTATGCTACTGCCCTTTACATTATGGGGCTGGAAAAAGGCATGAAAAAGGTCCAACAAACGCAAGGTATGGAAGCACTGTTTATCACAATAGACGGTCAAATCCACCTTTCAGAAGGATTAAAGCCCATTTTCACGGAAAATCAATAAACAAAAACGGATGTGCAAAAGCTTGCACATCCGTTTTAACTTGTATTATTTTTGGAAACTGCCTAAAAATTCTTGTAATCGTTTATGCTGGGGATTTTCAAAAATTTCTTTGGAAGTTCCTTCTTCGCAAATAACCCCTTCATCCATGAAAATGACTCGATCGGAAACTTCCTTGGCAAAGGTCATTTCGTGGGTAACAATAATCATGGTCATATCACGGGTGGTCAACTCTTTAATAACCGCCAAAACTTCATTGGTGAGTTCCGGGTCCAGCGCAGAGGTGGGTTCGTCAAAGCACAAAATTCGGGGATTCAGTGCCAAAGCACGGGCAATGGCTACCCGCTGTTGCTGACCTCCTGAAAGTTGGCAGGGATAATAATCTAACTTATCACTTAAACCAACGCTTTCAATAATCTGCAAGGCCTCCTGTTCAATTTCCTTTAAAATCGCAGTACGGTTGGCTTTGTAGTCCTTCCGCTTTTTTGCTTGGAGTTTGACCGCCAACGTAACGTTATCCAACACGCTATATTGGGGAAACAGGTTAAAGGATTGGAACACCAAACCAAAATTCAACTGACGTTCCCGTTTTTCTTCCTTGGTTAACGAAATCTTTTCCTGGGCGTCAAAAATTTCTTTGCCATCCACATAAATTCTGCCGGTGGTGGCTTGTTCCAACTGGGTAATACACCGAAGCAGGGTGGTTTTTCCGCTCCCCGAAGAACCGATGATGGACAACACTTCTCCTTGGTTCAGGGAAAAGTCAATTCCTTTTAAGACTTCTAATTTACCAAACCGTTTGGTAACGTTCTGCACTTCCAACAAAGGCATTTCTTTTCCCTCCTTTAGGCTTTAAAATAACTCAATTTTTTCTCTATGTAGCCAAAGAGCAATGTGAGCAGCCCTGAGAACAACAGATAGAAGACGGCAGTGTAAAACAGGGGCCACAAAATCCCGTCGTTACGGACATAATCTTGTGCCGCCCAGATAATTTCATAAACCGTGATGGTGCGAGCAAGGGAAGTATCCTTAACCAGGGTGATGATTTCATTGGACATGGGAGGTACAATGCGTTTGA
>JAZNWL010000039.1:0-4863 GCA_045593325.1 Acutalibacteraceae bacterium
GATGTACCAATATTGGGAGAAATCTGAAGTTGTTGTAACGTAGCATAGGGAACCATCTGTGTTAGCAGCCAAGTATTTTCCACTGAAGATGTTTTTGATGGTGCATAGGCTGGTACCGTTGACAGCAAAGTTCGTAGTTGAAGTGCTGTTATTATTTGGGATTCCCAAGGAAATACCATCCGACGAATTGTATCCAATAAGATAATACCCACTGTCTTTATTGTAGAATTTGTACTTGGAACCGCTGGTAATCGTAGCAGTGTTGGTTAGCGGAACGATTCCTGTAGTTCCCCAAAAACTGGTGATACTGCCATTTACGTATTTCATAACAGATAACGCATCTTTAGAGTTAATGCTTCCGTCCATGGTCACATCCGCTGCCAGGAACTGGGTCTGGGTTAAACCGGAAGAATTGGTCATGGCGGAAGATACTAATGTTTGGTCTGTGGAGTCAACAACATTATCATTATTCACATCCCCCAAGAGAATGCGGGTGTTCGTTAAAACATAATTATCTCCGCTGTTGAGTATAAAATCATCAGGTTGCATTATTCCGCTTGATACCGAATGCACAATGGCCCTTTTGGCCTCTGCAATAACATCAGTGGTGTTATATCCGCAGGAGACAACCATTGTGCCAACGGGACGGGTTTGGTTAGGTTGATAGGTCACTGTTAAGTATCCGTCATTATCGGTGGTGTCAACAATGGAAATAATATCTTCCTCTTGGGAATTGTAATTATAAAACCGGAACGTAGTATCGGAGATGGTTCACAAAGGGAAAACCCGCATTCGAAAGGTAACGGTTTCAATATTACTAAAAGCCAAAGAAATAACCGAGAGGATGGTTTTAATTTGCGTGGTAGAGGTTGTTTCACTGACCGGGAGAAGGGAAGGAATATCGGTTTCGGTTATATTCACCATAGCCGATTCACCCAGTGCCACAGCATGGGAAAGACGCGGACCGAATGACGGTATGTTACAGGAACAAATGAATAACGTTAGGATCAATACAAAGCATACAGTTGAACGTGTTGTGGTTTTCATTTTCAGCCCACCTTTTCAAAAATAGTATAGAAGTATGTTTCTATGGTCAGTGTACACAAAAATACATAGATTGTCAATAATTTTTGAATGATTTGCATAATACGAGTGTATTTTTGTTTAAAACCACCAAAAAGTATTGTAATTTGATTTTATGAAAAATTCTCCAAAAAAGTGATGGTTTGGTCTTGAAAAAAATTAGCGAATGTTGTAGAATGGTTCTGTAATTATTTTTGTAGTTATTTTTGTATATTTTTAGGGGGACTATGCCAATGCATCTTCACGGGAAAGACTTAAAAATTTTTACTGCCAACTCCAATCCTAAAGTTGCGGAAGATATTGCTTCTGCTTTGGGCTTGCAACTCAGCAGCAGCGAAGTAAAAACCTTTAGTGACGGTGAAATTGCCGTATCGGTTCACGAATCGGTGCGTGGGTCGGACGTTTTTATCGTTCAATCCACTTCCAACCCTGTGAACGACCATTTGATGGAACTGCTCATCATGACCGATGCTATGCGTCGGGCTTCTGCAAACCGCATTACCGCCGTTATTCCTTATTTCGGCTATGCCCGTCAAGACCGTAAAGCCAAGTCCCGGGATCCCATCTCTGCCAAATTGGTGGCAGACTTGCTGACCACCGCCGGGGTGGACCGTGTGCTGACTATGGACCTTCACGCCGCCCAGATTCAAGGGTTCTTCGATATCCCTGTGGACCATTTGCTGGGAGTACCCCTTTTGGCTCCTTACTTTGCTCAAAAATTTGCAGGGGATATGGACGATATTATGGTGGTTTCTCCCGACTTTGGTTCGGTAACCCGTGCCCGTAACTTTGCCCAACGGTTGGATGCCCCCATCGCTATTGTAGATAAACGTCGTCAAAAAGCCAACGTTTGCGAAGTCATGAACATTATTGGTGACGTAAAAGACAAACGAGTCATTTTGGTGGACGATATGATCGACACCGCCGGTACTCTTTGCAATGCCGCCGCCGCATTGGTGGAAAAGGGCGGCGCCAAAGAAGTGTATGCCTGTGCCACCCACGGTGTGCTTTCCGGCCCTGCCATGGAACGGATTCAAAACAGCGTAATCAAAGAAGTTGTGCTTTTGGATACCGTGCCCATTCCCGAAGAAAAGAAAATCGACAAAATCATCACCCTGCCTGTGGGCGCTGTGTTTGCCGAAGCCATTGAACGGATCTATGAGGACAAGCCCATGTCCACCATGTTCGGTGTATAATCCCCATGTTTTTTAAAAAAGAGAAAGTCGGTGGTTCCCCCGAATACTTAATTGTCGGGTTGGGGAACCCCGGTGAAAAATATGAACTCACCCGTCACAACGTGGGTTTCATGTTTATTGACCGTCTGGCAGATCAAATGAACTGCTCGGTGAAAAAACTGAAATTCAAGTCGTTGTATGGGGATGGCACCATTGGCGGCGTTCGTTGCCTTTTGTGCAAACCCCAAACCTTTATGAACCTGTCGGGGGAAGCAGTGCGGGAAATTTCCGCCTTCTATAAGATCCCCCCGGAAAAAATCATCGTTGCCTTTGACGACGTTTCTTTGAATACCGGCTCCTTGCGGATTCGCAGTAAAGGGTCAGACGGTGGCCATAATGGCATCAAGTCCATTGTAGGGTGCCTGGGGAACAGCAATTTCCCCCGCATTAAAATTGCCATCGGCCCCAAAACCCACCCCCAAATGGATCTGGCGGACTTTGTGCTGGGCAGAATCACTAAGGACGATGAGGTCAAATTGGCAGACGCCATTGACCGAGCCGTGGATGCCGTAACCTTAATGGTGCAAGGCAAAACCGACCAGGCGATGAACCGTTTTAACGGGTAAAAAAATTTATACTTGCAAAATACAGCCCCGTGTGATATAATAGCGGGGCTGTATATAATATGCGTCCGTAGCTCAGCTGGATAGAGCGTTAGACTCCGACTCTAAAGGCCGCTGGTTCGAATCCAGTCGGGCGCACCAAAGCCCCAAGGACGAAAGTTCTTGGGGCTTACTTCTTACCTATTACCTCCCAAACTGCGATTTTTATGGTGTTAACCTAATAAAAATGGTAAACACTCCATTTACATAAATGATATAATTTTTTATCAGGATTGTGTAAAAAAACGCCGCTTTTCAAGGCAGAAAAGCGACGCAAATAGTAAGAAAAAAGAATTAAGCTATGCCAAGCGCAGGGCTTGTGCCATCAGCCCCACGTTGTCTTCATAAATTTGGGGGAATTGAGTCAGGGGCAGGGGATTGACTCCTCTGCCGATTTCCACCGTATACCCCGGGCGGTTATATTCCTGAATAAACCAGTCTTTATACCCTGCATAGCCCGAACTTTCGGGGGTGACTTCCAGGGCGTATCCGCTGACATCACTCAATGCTTGCCCGATCTCATTGGCACGGGGCGGGTCGTAATCGGCAAATTTGTAGTAAATGATCTCCCCTTGGGAATGGTATGCCAGAATAAGAGAAAACTCATGATTCCGGGTGAAATTTGCCATGGCAATGGATTCGGGCTGGGTCAGGGGGGCGGTGCCCACGTAATCCCGGGGACCGGGGCGGGTAAACCCTTGGCTGAATTTAATTTCCCTTGCCCGCTCCCATAAAGCGGGGTATTGCAGGTTCAGATCCACCCCGTTGATGTTGGCTTTCCACCCTTGGGGGAAGGGGATCTCGGGGTAATTGGATGACAGCCGTCTTGCCATTTGGTAATACCGCCCCTGGGTCAATGCCCCCGATGCCAGATCTACTCCGTCAGGGTTGACCATGGGGACGATAGAAAGCGTGGTGCGGTCAAACAGTTTCTGTGCCGACTGCCCCCCGATGGTGCCCCCGGTGGTGTAACTTCGGGCATAGTCTTCCAAAAATTTCAGCACCACAGGGGTGGTGAGCCATTCGTTGCCGTGGTGGGCGGCGTTGAAAGAAAGTTGTCGGTTGCCCCTGCCTATGGTCAGCAAATGTAAGGGGTACCCCATAACACTGTTGCCAATAGAAGAGGATAAAATAAAGGGATACCGCGCCGTCAACCCCTCTATCACGTAGGTCAAAAGGGCAGAGGTGTAGGGAATGGTTTCAGGCACCACCGAAAAATTCAAAGGGATGACAATAGGGCTTCCCACCGTGAGAGTTTCAGGGGTCAGGGTGGGGTTTGCCCTTTGAATAGCACCCACCGTGGTGTTGTAGGTGTTGGCAAGGGCCCAAAAGGTGTCACCCCGTCGGATGGTTTGCCTTACGTACCCTGTTAAATAGGGACGAAGCGCCCGCCAGGTGGCAGGTCCCACCACCCCGTCAGGGGTCAGGCGGTTGGCTTGCTGAAAGGAGATCACTCCATTTCGGGTGTTTTGCCCGAAGATCCCGTCAGGGGCATCTTGTAAAAATCCCCCTCGGTTCAGCGCCAGTTGTAACGTGCTCACGTAGGGTCCTGTTGCTCCAATTCGTAACGTTGGCATCATAACAGCCTCTTTTCCAATAAAATCGCACTATCATTGTATGCCATGAATGAAAAAATGCCCCTATCTTAAGCACAGGGTTGCTAAGGACAGTTTTCTTTAATGAAAGCGAAATTTGGCACACAAATTTCCTGTTTGCAACAGTATAAGACAAAACTACCCGAAGAAGAGAAAATAAAACTCTTTTTCGGGTAGTAATTTTTATATAGTGATATTTTTTGCTATGCAAAGAGTGATATGATTGCCGACAGCAATCGTGATATTAAAACCTACGGTTTTAGTGATATTTTATTCGCCATAAACTGCCGAAGGCAATATCACTTGAACTTTAGTTCAAATATCACTGCAAAGCAATATCACTCGCCG
>JAZNWL010000040.1:0-5756 GCA_045593325.1 Acutalibacteraceae bacterium
CTTATGTCAAACAGACTGTTTCAAGGAATTGTCCACCAAATGAGCGATTCTATTGACCGAGTAGTTGGGGTGATTGATGACACTTCCACCATCGTTGCCTGCAGTGATCTGGCTCGCATCGGTGAATCGGTGAATCTGGAATTCTCGGAATTGAGCCACGCTCAGGAACCTGTTATTTATAACGGATACACCTGCCTGCCTTTCGGCAATGAATCTTATTGCGAATATGCCGTTATGGTGGAAGGAGACGATACCCAGGCTTCCAAATACATTTCCCTTCTTTCGGTTGCTCTTTCCTCTATTAAACAATTCTCTGATGAAAAGAACGACCGTGCCAATTTCATTAAAAACGTAATTATGGATAACATATTACCCGGGGACATCTACTTAAAAGCAAGAAAGCTCCGTTTTAATGCTGAAAGTTCCCGTGTTGTTCTGTTGATTCGCATTACACGGCAAAATGATGTTTCGGTATACGAAATTATTCAAAACCTCTTCCCTGAAAAGAACAAAGACTTTGTTATCAATATCAACGAAACCGACGTGGCTTTGGTGAAAGAAGTCAGCAGTGACATTGAAACCAAAGACCTGGAAAACCTTGCCCGTTCTTTGGTGGACACCCTGGCAGGGGAATTCTACACCCACGCTGTGGTTGGGATCGGTACCATTGTAACCGGCATTAAAGAATTGGCAAAATCCTTTAAAGAAGCCCACGTTGCTTTGGAAGTAGGTAAAGTGTTTGACAATGAAAAAACCATTGTCAGCTGTGACAATCTGGGTATTGCCCGTTTGATTTACCAGTTACCCACCACCCTTTGTGAAACCTTCCTGCGGGAAGTGTTTAAACGGGATTCCATTGAAAGTTTAGACCAAGAAACCTTATTTACCATTCAACGGTTCTTCGATAATAACCTGAACGTTTCCGAAACTTCCCGGAAATTGTTTGTTCACCGTAACACCTTGGTCTACCGCTTGGAAAAAATTAAGAAATTAACCGGTTTGGATTTACGGGAATTTGACCACGCTATTGTTTTCAAAATTGCTTTAATGGTTAACAAATACCTGAACGCCAACCCTGTTAAATACTAATCAAGGAAAGGATTTTTGGGTTTATGAGTTCCAATCAATCCCGACCCTTAATCGAATTTCGCGGTGTTTACAAAGCCTATGACAACGGCACAAGAGCCTTGGCTGACGTAAACCTGAAAATCGATAAAGGTGAATTTGTATTCGTTGTAGGTGCTTCCGGTGCGGGGAAAAGCACCTTCATTAAAATGATTATTCATGAAGAAAAACCCAACGCAGGTGAAATCATTGTTGGGGATTTCAAAGTATCCCGCCTAAAACGCAGACATATTCCCAAACTTCGCCGTACCATGGGAATCGTATTCCAGGACTTCCGTTTGATTCGCAACATGACGGTGTTTGAAAACGTTGCTTTCGCCATGCGTGTTGTGGGTGCTTCCAAACGGGATATCCGTAAACGGGTTACCTACGCTTTAAATATTGTAGGCTTAAACGAAAAAGCCAGAAACTACCCTGATGAACTGTCAGGCGGTGAACAACAACGTGTCGCTTTGGCTCGGGCTTTGGTAAACAATCCCAGCATGATTATTGCGGACGAGCCCACCGGCAACGTTGACCCCACCATGGCATACGAAATTGTTGACCTGTTAACCGAAATTAACAAACGAGGTACCACCGTAATCATGGTTACCCACGAACATCAACTGGTTCGGGATTTCGGTCACCGTGTTATTATGATTGAAAACGGCCAGATTGTGGCTGACAATTCCGGGCTAACTCCCAAGAAAAACGAAACCCCTGTTACTTTGCAAACCGTGGTGTTTGACGAAGTAAAGGAAACTGCCGAAGAAACCGCCCAACAAACGGAATCTCCCAAGGCGGATGAACCCGAAAGCCTTTCTTTAGGCAACGGTTTTGTAATTCAGGATCAACCCCAAACCACGGAGGTGGATGACCATGAAAATTAGAAGTTTCAACTATCTTTTGGGTGAAGGCTTTAAAAACGTATGGTCTCACCGCTTAATGTCTGTGGCTTCCGCCGGGGTTTTGATGGCATGTATGCTGATGATCGGCATTGTGTGGGCAATCAGCCTGAATATTTCCAATGCCGTGAATATGATTGAAGATCAGAACGTGGTATTGGCATTTTTTGATGATGACCTTTCCCGGGAAGAAGCAGTGGCAACTACTGAACGAATCGGCAAACTGGATAACATTAAGTCCTGTGTGTTTGTTTCCCGAGAAGAAGGTCTGGAACGTCAAAAAGAAGCTATGGGTGAAGAATATGCTCCCCTGTTCGACTGGGTAGCCGACGAAAACCCCTTGCCTGACAGTTGCCAGATCACCGTAACCGACCTGGAGCGGTTTGACCAGACCCTGCTTGCCATTCGAAGCATTTCCGGGGTTTCCACCATCCGTCAACAACGGGACGTGGTCAGCAAACTTTCTGCCATTCGCTCCATCATCAATATTGTAGGTGTTTGGGTCATTGGTTTGTTGCTGATCATTGCATTGGTGATTGTTTCCAACACCATCAAGATTACCATGTATACCAGAAAACTGGAGATCAACATTATGAAAGCCGTGGGTGCTACCGACGGATTTATACGAATGCCCTTTATTATTGAAGGGATGTTGTTGGGTATCATCGCCGGGATTTCTTCCACAGGCATTTTGTACCTGCTGTATAAATTGGCAGAACGCACCTTCGCCACCAGTTTCGGCACCCTCTCTTCCTTTATCCCCTTCTCTTCTTTTGCCCTTCCCTTGTTGGGTGGATTTGTGTTGATTGGTGCTTTCATTGGTTCTTTGGGCAGTGTGATTTCCATTGGTAAATATTTACGACACGAAGGAAGTGAATTCAATGCTATCGCCTAAATCCTACAAACGAATTCTTTCGGCGGTTTTGGCCCTTGTATTGGTGTTCACCGGTTCTTACCTTTCCTGCTTTACTGCGGGTGCCGCTTCTTACCAATCCCAGATTAAGGAATTGGAACAAAAACAAGCCGCGTTGAAGGAACAAATTGATGCCCTGCAAGGGGATATTGACGAACAGGAAAAGCTGAAATCTGCTTTGCAGGATCAAATTGACGTTGTACAGAATCAAATTGACATTTATAATGGTCAAATTGATAAATTACAAGAAAAGATCGATAAAATGGAAGCGGAAAAAACCGCCAAGGAAGAAGAAATTCAACAAAAGAAAGAAACCTTCCTTGCCAGAATCCGCGCAGTGTATATTGCTGGGAACGATTCCATTTTAACCGTGCTTTTGAGTGCGGATGATTTTGCCGATTATCTGTATCAGAACGAACTTCTTGCCAGTGTTACCGAATATGATAACAAAGTGATGGACAAACTTCGGGATGACGTTGCCCAAATCAATGAACTGGAAAAGCAAGTGGAAGCCGAACAGGAAGAAATTCGGAAAATCAAATCGGTTGTGGATGTAAAACGGGCAGAACTTGGGAAAAACATGAAATCCCTCAATGCCGTTATCAACAAATTGGAAAGTCAGCAAAACCAGTTGGAATTTGACGTTGACGAATACCAGAAAGAAATTGAAGCGTTGGAAGCCAAAATCGAGGCCGCTGCACAAGCCGCCAAAGACCAAGCCAACCAAGGCTCCATTAAGTATGACGGTTCTCAATTCTTGTGGCCTACTCCCGGTTATTATTATATCTCCTCCAACTACGGTTATCGTTGGGGACGCCTTCACAAGGGCTGTGATATTGCCGGTTCCAACATCTACGGAAAACCCATTGTTGCCGCCGCAGACGGTGTTGTTACCCTGGTGGACTACAATGCCGGCGGTTACGGATATTATGTCATGGTAAACCACGGAAACAGTGGGGGTAACAACTACGTTACCCTTTATGCTCACATGTCTTCTCAGGCAGCCTACGTGGGCAAAAAAGTTTCCAAAGGGGACGTTATCGGTTACGTTGGCAGTACCGGGCGCTCTACCGGGCCTCACCTGCACTTCGAAATCCGTGTAAACGGGACCGCTCAAAACCCCTTGAACTTCTTTTAATTTTCTTTAAAACCCATCGTTTCCATACAGGGAAACGATGGGTTTATTGTTTATATGAAAAAAGCACTTCATGATTTCAACACTTTTATAAAAAAACAATAGAAAAATTATACTCTGCATCATTGTAGAAACCTTGGTTTTCATGTATAATAATATGTGAAATAGTAGTAATTCAGGAGGAAAGTATGAAACGTTTCATTTGTTTATTTTTAACACTTATTTTATGAGTGCGGCAAGTCTTGCACACATTACGGCAACTTCTGCCCTAGTGGCGTTGCCGAGCGGATTGACATTGCCGTCTGAACCTTTGATGATACCAGCATTTACCATAGAAGCCATTGCACCGGATGCATATGGTGCAATTGATGCTTTATCACCGAACGTATCAAGAACGGATGCGTCTGATTCCTGTATGTATCCGACACTTGAAAATGCACGGTATGCAAGAGTTATGAGATCCTGACGGGTGATTGTGCTCTCAGGCATAAAGTTCACACCGTCGCCGGTTGCAATTCCGCATGCTTTTGCACTTCCGATTGCATTATAGTAATATGAGCCGACAGGAACATCTTCAAAGTTATTATCAAATTCATTTACGATGTTAAGCATACGGGTGAGAATAAGGATGAAATCACCACGTTTGATATTGCTGGCAGGTGAGAATGTTGTCTCGCTTGTGCCGCTAATTATGCCTTTGTTTTTGAGCTCATAGATTGAAGCTTTTGCCCAGTCATAGCCCGAAAGGTCGGCAAAGGTTTCGCCGGAAACTACAGGACCCGGTGTCGGAGCTATAGTTCCTACGCCACCGCCGGAGGAAAAACCACCGCCGGAAGAAGAACCACCGCCGGAAGAAGAACCACCGCCTCCTCCGCCTCCTCCGCCACCGCCGCCGGAGTTATTGTTGCCGTTGTCGTTATTGTCGTCATCGTCATCATTGTCGTCATCTTTGTTGTCACTGTCATCATCGGCTATATAGTCATATACAACAAGGTCTTTGTCGGCAACTTCGCCGTCTCGGTTGAAGTCTGCCATACCCGAAAGGCTTTCGGCAAACGATTCATCATCTGCAGCTTGCTCAGCTATTTCCTTATCCTCGGAGTTTACCTTGCCATCTCCATTGAGATCGCCGGGAACAAAATCGCTATTTGTTATAACGAGCACATCATCAAATGTAACCCCTGTATATTTTTTGGTTACAAAGCCTGCGCCCGATATTTCAACCGTGTAGGTATCGTCAAGAACTGTGTTTGTTACGGTGAAAGTGGGCTCACTCACATTTTCTTTGTGAACGCCGTTTGAAATGTTTGCACAGTTGATTTCGGTGTATACAGTGTAGCCGGGAGTATTTTCACTTGTGAGCTTGAGATTTATTCCGCTACCGGCATACTCGGATGAACTGTTAGCACCCCATGCAAAGGTGGGAAGTCTATCCATTTTTATACGGACTTTTGCAATTTTGGAAGAGTTTTCTTTGTTGCTTGCATTTGCTGTTACACTGTTTGCCGCAGACAAACTCTTTTTTCCGGAAGAGAGATCTTTCATATAATATGTAGATTCACTGTCTACCGATACCGTCACATTGGAATCATCTATGCTTATATCCTTTGATTTTTCAAATGTGAGTATGAACAAATCGGACACACCGTCACCATTTGGCTCAAGGTCTAGGGCTGTGGTGGAAATGATGCCGGGAAGA
>JAZNWL010000041.1:0-88677 GCA_045593325.1 Acutalibacteraceae bacterium
CGGCATACAGATCCAGTAGGTAATGCGCAACCGCATCCCCCACACATTCAAGATCCTTTACTTTCAAATCCACCAGAAAAATGACCAGTTTCGTTTCAAAGTGCATAATTTGCAAGCACTTTCTTCTATCGAAGTAAAACAGCTTACATCCCCATTCAAACAATCGATTTCCGCGTTCCCGATTTACGACCGCGCGAACGAACGGCGCCATCTCTGATTCAAATTGTTCCGGAGTTTTCAACTTATAACGTTGTAGCGTTTCTTTTGTGGCATAATAAATCATTCGTAAACTCCACCCACTTTTTTGATTTGCGTTTTAACATATCTTCATTACATATCCATAGCAGTTTCATCAAGAAGAAATTGCTCGATACCGATATAGAGAATACCGTTGTCATCGTGCCACGGAATAATATTGTCTTTTACTACTACGATCTTCTTAAAAGAGTCGCCGACACGGTTGAGAGACCTGACTTCCTGCTGACGTTTTTCTTCTTCGCTCACGGTAAGTGCTGACTGAATATAATATTTTTTGCTTCCTTTATTGGCTACAAAATCAATTTCCAACTGAGCGCGCTTGCTCTTTTTGTCTTTGTCCTTATAGCAGTACTCAACCACGCCGACATCTACGCTGAACTCTCTGTTACAAAGCTCATTGTATATGATATTTTCCATAATGTGATTTTCTTCCTGCTGACGGAAATTAAGCCTTGCATTTCGCAAACCAACGTCGCTGAAATAATATTTAAGCGGAGATCCGATGTATTTTCTACCTTTCACATCATACCGCTCGGCTTTATATATCATAAATGCGTCAATGAAGAAGTCCAAATACCTGCTGACGGTTTCATCACTTATATTAACTTGTCTTTCACTTTTGAAAGTCTTTGCTATCTTGCCCGCATTCGTAAGCGAACCGACGGAGGAAGATATAATATTCAAAAGGTCGTCAAGAACGGATTTATCGTGCAAAATCTTGTTTCGTTCTATAATATCACCGATATATATTTTACCAAACAGAGACTCCAGGTATTTCGCTTTTTCCTCGTGTCCTTTTTTCTTCATCACAAGAGGCAGACCACCGTAGGTATAATACTCTTGCCAAGCATCACGCTTATCCCCTTCGTATGCATGATAGAACTCTTCAAAAGACAGAGGATTCACACGGATCTCGTCGCCGCGCCCACGGAATTCGGTAAGAATGTCCGAAGATAACATCTTAGAGTTGCTACCAGTCACGTAGACATCAATATTCTCGTGCTTCATAAGGCCGAGAACGACATCGACGAAGCCAATCTTGTCTTCGACTCCTTCTATATAAGGATTTTGAATGGTAACCACCTTTTGAATCTCATCAAGAAACACGTAATAAGTCTTACTTTCATCTACAGTTAAGCTGCGGATATACTTGCCAAGCTCAAGCGGATTGCGATATTTGATGTTCTCGTCATCATCAAGCGCAAGGCAAATAATGCACTCGTCCTCTACGCCGATTGATTTGAGATAGTTTTTATAGATGTTAAACAAAAGATAAGATTTGCCGCATCTTCTGATGCCGGTAATAACCTTTACCAAACCGTTTTCTTTCTTAGCAATCAATCTTTCAAGATACTTTTTTCTTTCAATCATAGCCAAACCTCTTTCGGAAATTTTGCGTATTTACACTATATTTTCGATTCTATTATATCATGGCCACTGCAACAAGTCAATATTCGCTTCCGGAAATTTTGCGTATTTCTACACTTTTATAGGTTTGACAACATGACTTCTTTTACCATTTACGTGCAGTCTCTGTTTCAACAAGAACTCATTCTTTGTCTTCTGCGGATCAAATTTTGATATAGACGTTAAAACAGCCTCGTGGTGTTGAAGAATTCAACGACTGCGCGATTGTTTTGACCACATATCATCCCACTTCCAGGACCGGAACAGGCGGAGACAACGGAAACAAAAGCGCCAAAGAGGATGTGGTTTTAAGCAGAAAGGGTTAGAAATAACCAGAAATGTCTATAAAGTAGGGCTTTCCTATCATTTGGGAGCGTGTCGGGCGTTTACTGCCCTGAAAAATAAAAATCCTCAAAACCCCTGTATTCATGCGGGTTTCTGGCATTTGTAAAAATCAAAATTTCGGTCAAAAATCGTTTTGACCACAGTTTATCCCACAATTGAGAAAAATTTAATAAATATCCGGGTGTGGCGCAGCTGGGAGCGCGGGTGGTTTGGGACCATCAGGCCGCAGGTTCGATCCCTGTCACTCGGACCACGAAAATGACCTAAAGTAGAGATTTATTCTCCACTTTAGGTCATTTTTTTATTACTATTTAGGCGTTTTCTTCCCACTTTGAGAATACTTGCGAATTTTTGACCACCGTTTTGACGCATAGTTTTTCATCCAAGAATCCTTTTCTTTGTTTACTGCGGGGCAATAGTTGAACTATGTTCTTTTATTTTCTGTGTCTATTATAGAAATCCATCATCATTTTCTCGATGATTTCAAAATCAAAAGTTGGAACTCGGCAATGATTGCTCTTTGACATTCTTCCACCGATGCTTCTTCCAACTTCAGTTAATGCCCAATCACCAAATTTGTCTTTTATAACGAGCCCCATGTCCTTCCACATACCATAGACCCATTCGGTACTCATTCCAACTGCTTTGCCAACAAATCGTGCGGACATTCTACTCATAACGACCTCCAATCAATCATCATTAGGCAAATACCAACCATGTTCGCGGTGCACGCCGTAACTCTCATTAGAGTGATCCTGGCTATTATAGCGATCCCACGATCTTTGGTTCAGTTCCTCGTCAATGGCATCAAGAGCCTCAATTTCAGCATCAAAATCGCCATCCAAAATTGAGCCAGAACGCCAATCAGTATCAGCTGCCATGGGAGAAACACTAAACATCATGGGTGCATGAACACTTGTGGAAGCAAGATAATCCTGATAGGCTTGATTTACCGTGACATATCCCAAAATCTGTTCATTTTGCAAAGAGAACGTTACCGATTCTACCCTGTTATTGGCGGTATCCCCTTCAATAAGTTCCAATTCACCCAAGGGTCAACTTTCCGTAGGCAAGGTAACTTTGGTAATGATCCCCACACGATCCGCATTATGATCACTATTGGTATCATAAAACACCAAATCTCCCACCAAGGGGGTATACTCATCTTTTGCCGTTATATACAACCCTTGATTTTCCAAAGATAAAGCCCAGCGATAACTATTGGCTTCATAGGGGAACAAATCATCACTGATTCCCGAATAGTACAAACAGAAGGACACAAACATGGCATTCCAGTCCCCATAAGGGTCGCCGTACCAAATGCCATAACGGGTGGCACCTTTAATGTCCCCCTCGCCCATTACCGTAACGTTTGTTTGGCTTTCAGCATATCCCTTCTGACTTTGGGCAACCGCAACCAAGTCAAACGGCCATTGATCGGTCAAGGTACCAGGCAAGGATTGTTCCCACTCCTCTGCCTTTTCCATTTGAGCATCCGAATCCAAATAACAAAGAATTTCATCATGAAGATGTTCCTGAATATCACAAAGAAGAACCGGTTCATACAGTTCATATTCTTTCATACAGTCAGTTGTATGATTATGCACTGTCACATCGGTTGCGGTAACGTCTGTTGATAAATTCTGTTCAGGCAACGTGCAAATTAAACGGCGAAAAGCATCATAGCAAAAATCGTTATGACTGTGAACAATGCTATCATAATAACCACAAACGCAAGCGCCTGTTTGATCATAACATTCGTCAAGGTGGTATGAACCTTCACGTCGCAAACAATACGCTGAGCAACAGTCTGATAACAATCGTCATTGTGTTGATGTTCATCAAAACCGCAGGTAGGTTGTGATTCACGGGTAATGGCAGGAAGAATCAAAGCATAGGTGGTTACAAAAACAACAATAGCCACCAAAAGCGTAACCAAGCGTTGCCAACGTTTGACTCGTTTGTGTTTCTTTTGGTATTCTGCCGCCTGCTCCAATAATTCTTTTTTCATTTCCCTTCACCTACCTTTCCGTACAAACCTTGACTTTAAAAAACGGGTGTTCCCATATCACTTAAAGGCCAGACCCGAAAAACAATTTTTCCAACAATTTGCTCCTGGGAAATACACCCAACCGCCGTATTTCGGGAATCCATAGAAGATTCCCGATGGTCTCCCAGACAGAAGATTCGATTTTCTGGAACCTGATAGGGCAACTCAATGTTGCAATCACCAAATGCCTTTTTTTCTAAATAGGGTTCTTTCAGCAGTTCTCCATCCACGTATACGTTTCCTTCCCCGTCAATATCTACCCACTGACCGGAGCCTGCAATATAGCGTTTCACCAGCAACTTATTGCCTAAATAAAAGCAGAACAAATCCCCTGTTTCAAATTCGGTGGTTTTAAAGGAAACAACAACGTCTCCTTCATTCAGGGTGGGGGCCATGGAGGAGCCGTAAATCTGCAGAACGGGCATCCAGATGGTGGCAACCAAAACGGCAACAGCGGCAACCACAATCAAGGTATAAATGGTGCTACGCAACACCCGTTGATATCTCTATTTATATTTTTCTCGATGCAACTCTTCCTGCAACTGCTGAATACCAGGCTGTTTCGAAGTTGAAAAATGTTTGGGTTTCATGAAGCGATTCCTTCCAAAAACAGATTTAAAGGGATTTTCCCAACATTTGCGCTGCTTAAAAAATACTATTTAATGGCAAAGAAACTTCGGCAATGAAACTTGCGTTGTTGAAAACAATTTCCCGTTGTTCCAACTTTTTGTCGGCGTCTTCCGGTTGTTCTTTCAACTGTTGATTTTCCTGGACTTGGGTAATCAACAGTTGTAATAATTCACTACGGTTCAAGTGGCATAATTCTTTATCGGTCATAAAAAAATCCTCCCTGTTTTTACAAGAAAAAACAAAGTATTATATTTTTAGATACAATACTGCATAATACAACAAGTAATTCTACCGCTCTCCCCCTGATTTTCAAGTAGTTCACCTATATATTTTCACAGCTTTTGACGAAATTTTCATTGCAACCAAGTGGTTCCCATGATACAATTAATTTAAGAAAATTATGAGGTGAAAAATGATGAAAAAAGTGAAAATCACCGCTATGAAACAAACGGTATATACTGATTTGATAGAACGATACGAAAACCCGCTGGAACACGCCTGCGATATCCAGGTTGGACAGATTTTCATTGCCAATGGTTGGGAAAAACCAAAGGGCTTTTGTGACAGCGCCTGGGATAGCATTTCCCCCTTTGTTATGACCCTTGCCCACGGAGGCGAAGATTTTTACAACGGTTGGATGAAAAACAAAAAATCTGCTATGATTTCCTGCAACGACGGATTCCGTCCAGTCAGTTTCTATTTGGAAGCGATGGATGAAGATGCCTAAGAATAGCAAAAACCACTCTACTCTACAAACAAAGTTGAGTGGTTTTTGCTTTTATAAATACGTCGCCAATTCATCCAATGATTTTCTTTTTTTCTTTCGCAAGGGATCCCCTACTTTGGGATACCCCAAAGTAATGACCAACCGAACAGTGCCGGACAAATTGCAAAGTTCCCGTATTTTCTTATCATCAAACCAGCCCAGAATACAACTGCCAAGACCTTGCGCCGTTGCCTGAACGGTGATGAAAGCTGAGGCAATGCCAATATCAATGGAGCGGTAATCGTTCTTTTTCAGTTTGGCACCAACCGCCGCCGTTCTGGTGTAAGGTTCTTCAGAAATCACCAACAAAACAGGTGCATCCAAAGCAAATTGATTCATCCCCATGCCGGTGGTGGCTTTTGCCACTTTCCCGGCAAGTTCACCTCGGCAAACTGTGAAGTGATAGGGTTGCCCATTACATGCCGAGGGAGAAAGAGCAGTAACCTCCAACAGTTTTTTCAGTTTTTCTTCTTCCACAGGACGGGTAGCATCATAATTGCGGCAAGACTGACGCTGTAACGCAATGGTTTCAAAATCCATAATAGCACTCCTAACGATATTGTTTTTTGGTTAAAAAAGAAAGAATAAAAGGAATGGAAATCAGCCCTGTCAGCACGTCTGCCACTGGTTGAGAAAGTTGTATCCCCGTAATCCCCCAAAGAGAGGTGGTAAGAATCAAAGTGGGAATAAACATAATCCCCGAACGAAGCATGGAAAGGATGGACGAAATCAGTGGCTTACGGATACTTTGATACAGCATGTTAATAGGAACCGAAAGGGACAAGAATAAGGTGCCCACACAAGCGTATTGTAATGCCCGTGTGCCGATTTCGATTACTTGGGGGCTATCCTGGAACAGACGGATAATTTGGGGCGAAAGAATAAGGCAGGGCAAAACAATTACACAAAGGCAGCAAAAGCCAATGCCCATGGTTGCCAACATTCCTTTTTTCACCCTTTTATATTCTTTTGCCTGGTAATTAAAAGATGCCACAGGTTGGAACCCTTGACCGATACCCAACCCAACACACATAATAAATCCGCTGAACCGATTGACCACACTCATGGCGGCGATGGCGGCATCTCCGTAAGGGCGGGTCAGGTTATTCAAAAGCCCGTTGGAGAAGGAACTTAACCCTTGCCGAATCAAAGCGGGGAACCCCACTTTACAAATGGTGAAATACACTAAAAGGTTTCGGGTAACAAACTTTAACGAAATGGTGCTTTGGGCTTTCATTTTATAAAAATACAGCAAAATTCCAAAACTGATCACCTGGGAAACTACCGTAGCAATGCCCGCCCCTAAAATTCCCAGAGGAAATACCGACACCAGCAAATAGTCTCCAAAAATATTTAAAAAGCCCCCGGTTACCAAGCCGATCATAGCATAAAAAGATTTTCCTTCATACCGCAAATTATTGTTGAGAACAAAAGAACCGATCATGATGGGGCACCCCACAAGAACACACCCGCCGTACTGCTTGGCATAGGGCAAAATGGTGGGGGTGCTTCCCAAAAGATTCAACAAAGGGGTTAAAAAGACAAGCCCCAACACCATCATAACAAGCCCCAAGGAAATACCGCTGAAAAAGGCTGTGGAAACGTAGGCATCCGCCTCTTTCCTATTTTTATCTGCCAAGGCTTTGGAAACCATGGTTCCCGAACCCTGCCCCAACATAAAGGCAATGGCTTGAATCACCGCTTGCAAAGCAAATAAAATCCCTGTAGCAGCTTGGGGACTTTCCCCTAACGTTCCCACAAAATAGGTATCCACCATATTGTAAATATTGGTCACCAACATGGAAATGGTAGTAGGAATCCCCAATGAAACGATCAGTTTCACCAAAGGGGATTTTGTCATTTTTTCATAATGAAGTTGTTCTGCCGTCATTGATAAAGCCTTCTTTACCTGAAATCAAAGAATAGTATACCACCCTCTTCAAAAAGTGACAAGAAAAAACTCTCTTGAATTAAAATTTCAAGAGAGTTTTGCTTCAAATGGATTATTCCTGACAGAAGACCAAAGCCTGGTCGGCACAGGAGGCAGCATCGTTGGTGTAGCAGTCAGCGCCAATGGAATCGGCAAACTCCTGGGTAACAGGGGCGCCACCCACCATAACCATAGCATCCAAACCTTCAGCTTTCACCAAATCCACTACGTTTTTCATTTCGCCCATGGTAGTGGTGAGCAATGCGGAGCAGGCAATTACTTTGGCGCCGTGTTCTTTAGCGGCTTCAATGAATTTAGCAGCTTCCACATCTACACCCAAATCCACTACTTTAAGACCTTTGCCTTCCAACATCATACGAACAAGGTTTTTGCCAATGTCATGCAGGTCCCCTTTTACGGTGCCCAGAATAACAGTACCTTTATCGGCGGTGTCTTCCTGACTCAAATGGGGTTTCAAAACCTCGGTTCCCATGCTCATGGCACGGGCGGCAAGCACCACTTCGGGTACGTAAACTTCGTTACACTTGAACTTTTCACCAATAATATCCATACCGGCTAACAAACCGTTATTTAATATTTCCTCTGCGGGAATGCCTTCTTCCAGAGCTTGTTCAACCAAAGCCTTTACTTTTTTGGCACTTCCCTTTTGAAGCAATTCACTGATTTCTTGTAAAATAGCCATACTATTGCGCCTCCTTAAAATCATACGGGTATATAATAACCTCTTTCCTTCCATAATGCAAGATATTTTTTGAAAAAGAAAGAATTTATGAGGTTAATGATTGACATTTGTTAAAATTTGTGGTATTCTTTTGAAGCACCAAAACTTGGAGAAGTATCGAAGTGGTCATAACGAGGCGGTCTTGAAAACCGTTTGGGGGAAACCCCGCGTGGGTTCGAATCCCACCTTCTCCGCCACACAAAAAGAAAACCCTTGATTTCCAAGGGTTTTCTTTTTTTGCGTACACGATATTTACTCGAATTGTTTTTTACTCTAAAAAATTGCATATATTGTATCAAACAATCATTGCAAGGAGCGAAAATTATGAGAGAAAGACCATACAACCGACAAGCGGCGGTGGCCTATGCACAGACCTGGGCTCTTCACCGTAATCCCAATTATTATAATTTTGAAAACATTGGCGGTGACTGCACCAACTTTGCCTCTCAATGCATTTATGCAGGAGCAGGTATAATGAACTATACCCCTGTAACAGGATGGTTTTATCGAACCTCCTCTGACCGAACAGCCGCCTGGACAGGTGTAGAATATTTATACCGTTTCCTTATAAACAATCATTCCGCGGGACCTTACGGCCACGTTGTTTCAGAAAGGCAGGCACAGCCCGGGGACATTGTGCAACTGGGAACAGCACAAGGCAAATTCTATCACTCCCCTGTGATCATTGCAACTACCCCAACCATATTGGTGGCAGCCCACACTTTCGATGCGCTAGACAGACCTCTTTCCACCTATCAGTATGCCCTTTCCAGGGTCATTCATATAGATGGCGTGCGAAGTTGGTGAGAGTGATAGTACTAGAAGAGACCTTAATGATATATCACCAATTCCGCAAGGAACGGATATCATTGAAAAACGACAAGTTTCTACCGAAACTCGTCGTTTTTCATGTCTATGGGCTACAAAAAAGATATTTTTGCCGTTTTTGCGTATGAATTCGAACTCTTTCTTAGTGATATTCCGTCTGCGCCGGAGTGATATATTTTGCTTGCGCAAAATGTGATATTGAAACCTGCGGTTTCAGTGATATTATATTCGCCCCTAACGCCCGCAGGCATATCACTCGGCTTTAGCCGAATATCACTGCGAAGCAATATCGCTCGCCGCAAGGCGAATATAACTGAAAAAGCGGCTTGTCGAAACAAGTCGGTTTTTCTGGCAGGGGTAGAGGGACTCGAACCCCCGGCACGCGGTTTTGGAGACCGCTGCTCTACCAACTGAGCTACACCCCTATATTCTATTGACAAAAGAACCTGGTGGGCCATCGGGGACTCGAACCCAGGACCGTCCGGTTATGAGCCGGATGCTCTAACCAACTGAGCTAATGGCCCACGACAACTTTTGCAAGCCAGTAAAATATAACACACCCACGGGAATTTGTCAATAGGTTTTTTAAAATTTAAGCAGATTATTCCCCTAAAACCAGGGCTTTGATATCCCGATGATAATACACACTGAGCACCAGCCCGATCCCAAGGAACAAGCAAACCGTAGAAGTCCCCCCTGCACTGAAGAAAGGCAAAGTAACCCCGATAACCGGCAAAAGCATTAAGCACATCCCCAAATTAATGATAGACTGGGCGGCAATCATTGCAAATACCCCGGCACAGATAATTTGCCCCGACTGGTCACGGGAACGGCGAAGAACAATTAAAATGCGAATACAAATGGCAAGGAGCAAACCGATTATCAAAAGACAACCGATAAAACCCACTTCCTCCCCTGCGGAGGCAAAGATAAAGTCGTTATATCCCAAGGGAATTTTCCCCGACTGAACATAAGGACCTTTAAAAAGCCCATAGCCAAACCACCCGCCGGAGCCAATGGCGGTTTCCCCTCTTGCTTGTTGATAAATGATATCGGGATATGATTCGGGTTGGAACAAGGCAACAATACGGGATTTCTGTTCGTCATTCATGATCATAAACCATAAAACAGGAATGGCTGCCGCAACCGCTCCAAAGGCAGTGGCAAAATAGCCCCAGTGCACCCCTGAAACAAACAGCATGGCGACAAAAATGAAAGCCAGAACCAAGGCACTGCCGTCGTCCCCCTGGAAGTGAATCAATACCACGGGAAAGGCACCGTGAATCGCCAATAGCAACACGTTTTTAAAACGGTTGATTTGTTTTTTGGGAATCTTGCTCACATGGGTAGCAAAGGTGATAATAAAACCGATTTTCAACAGTTCCGAAGGTTGAATGGACTGCCCGAAGGGCAACGCCAACCAGGCTTTGTCGTCGGTCCCTGCGGGGGCATACCCGAATTGGAAGGTAATCAACACCAGACCCACCGTAAAAATCGCAGGGACATACCAATGCTTCATCATGGTTTTATAATCCATAAGGGACAGCAAAACAGCAACTCCCATACCCAAAAACCAACCAATTAACTGCACGATCAACTTCTGAGAGCCTGCACTGATATAGGTTGCCGACCAAACCAGAATAGCGCCGTAAAAACTGGCGAAGGTACAAAGTAATAATAATATTTTATCGGTTTCCCGAATATAGTCTGCAACGTGACCGAAAAAGCGTTTCATTTTTTGAAATTCCTTTGATAAAGAGTGGTTTTTATTTGAATACCTTTATTATATGACACTTTCCTGACAAATTCAAGGAAAAAAGTCTTTTCAAATCAACTTTTATATGATACAATAGAAAAAAATCAAAGGAGTGCCTTCTGTGGAAAAAACCGTAATTTGTAACAGCCCAAAAGAAACCGAAGACCTGGCGGCACAGTTGGCTTCTTCTTTAACACAAAACTCGGTTCTTGCCTTTTCCGGGGACCTGGGTGCAGGAAAAACCACCTTTACCCGTGGGCTGTGCCGCGGTTTAAACTACACAGGAGAAGTGTCCTCCCCCACTTTCGCCATCGTTCATGAATACATCGGCGGGCGGGTACCTTTATATCATTTTGATATGTATCGGGTAGAATCGGTGGACGATTTATACGCCTGTGGGTTTTACGATTACCTTGGTGCAGGCATTCTTGCCATTGAGTGGAGCGAAAATATCACCTCTGCCCTGCCGGAAGATGCTATTTTCATTCACATGGAATACGGCGAAACCGAAAATCAAAGAATAATCACCATTACTCGGGAGGATTCCCCATGCTGATCTTAGGAATTGACACTACCGCTACCGCCGCCTCTGCGGCACTCGTTCAAAACGGTGAGATATTGGGTGAACTGAATATTCGTATCGGTCTGCAACACAGCCGCACTTTGATGCCCATGATCCAGTCTCTTTGTTCCTGTTGCAACGTTTCCATGAACCAGGTAGAACGGTTGGCAGTTACGGTTGGCCCCGGTTCTTTCACAGGGGTTCGCATTGGGGTTTCGGCAGTCAAAGGCATGGCATTTCCTAAAGATCTTCCCTGTGTTGGGCTTTCTACCCTGGAAGTGCTGGCGAATAATATTCCCCAAACCGATGCTTTGATTTGCCCTGTGATGGATGCCCGTTGCAACCAGGTTTATAATGCCTTGTTTATGTATCAGGACGGAGAACTCACCCGTTTATGTGAAGACCGTGCCATCAGCATTGCCGATTTACAAAATGAACTGGCAAATCAAAACAAACCTGTTATTTGGTTGGGAGACGGTTCCCTGCTTTGTTACAACGCTTTGGAAAACAAAGAGTGCCATACCCTTGCGCCGGAGCATTTGCGGTATCAAAAAGCAAGTCAGTGTGCCATGTTGGGAGAAAAAGCAACTCAAACGGTTTCTTCTTTTGAACTGGAAATTTCCTATCTGCGGCCGCCCCAAGCGGTACGGGCACGGATGGAACAAAATAAATAATATCATTTTTGAAAGGATGATTTTGAATGAAACTTGCCATTGGATGCGATCATGGCGGAATTGATCTGAAAATTGAAATTCTGAAACACCTGGAAGAACGGGGTATCGAAGTTGTTGATTTCGGTATTAAAGAATACCAATCGGTAAACTACCCTGAAATTGCCCTGCCCTTAGCAAAAGCTGTTGCCGCCAAAGAATGTGACATGGGTATTTTGGTTTGCGGCACCGGGATTGGTATGTCTATTGCCGCTAACAAAGTAAAAGGCATTCGTGCCGCTGTTTGCTCTGACCATTTCAGCGCTAAATTCACCCGTTTGCATAACGATGCCAACATTCTTTGCTTGGGTGGTCGTGTTATCGGCCCCGGTGTTGCCAACGAAATGGTGGATTTGTTTATTGATACTGAATACGAAGGCGGCCGTCACGCTACCCGTGTTCAAATGATTACCGATATTGAAAATAATAATTTATAAGAATTGTTATTTTAATATAGCTAAATCAGAAAGGACGTTACTCATGAAAAATCTAATCGTTGTTGATCATCCCTTAGTACAGCATAAGTTAACCTTCTTGCGTGATAAAAATACCAGCTGCAAGGAATTCCGCCGTTTGGTTGGCGAAATTTCCACCTTGCTTGCCTACGAAGCTACCAGAGATTTGCCTTTGGAAAGCGTTATGATTGAAACCCCCGTTACCGAAACCACCGGTAAAGTGGTTTCCGGTTTGAAACAAGTGGTTATTCCCATTTTGCGTACCGGCTTGGGTTTGGTAGACGGTATGCTTTCCCTTCTCCCCTCTGCCAAAGTGGGGCATTTGGGCATCTACCGTGCCGAAGGCTCTCGGGAATTGGTGGATTATTACACCAAATTGCCCGAAGATATGCCCGACCGTGAAGTTTACATTGTGGACTCGGTTTTGGCCACCGGCAGTACTGCCATTGAAGCAGTAAATCAAATCAAACGCAAAAACCCCAAACGGATTAAATTCGTTTGCTTGTTGGCTTCCCCCGAAGGCGTTGAAGCCTTCTCCAAAGCCCATCCTGACGTAACCATCATCACCGCCGCTGTTGATTTCGGATTGGTACACAACCGTTACATCACCCCCGGTTTCGGTGATGCAGGCGACCGTTGCTTCGGCACCATGTAATATATAAAACAAACTAAAAACTACCGCCGAGAGCAACCGTAACAGGTGCTCTCGGCGGTTTATTGTTATTCTTTATGCGCCATTTTTCTGGCTCGTTCCACGTATTCTTGGAAACGCTTTTCATTACGAACAGGATTGAACCATTCCCAACCGTGAGTCGCAGTCATACCGTAATACATAAGACCGCAATCACCTTCGAATAAATCATCATAGGACAATGGTTGCATGGTATCATCGGGAAGTTTGATTAACGACTTTCCTTTTATAACCTTAATCCCACCGTAAATTAAAGGGTCTCCTACTTCCATTTCAGCCCCATTGGGAATATTATCCCACTTTGGATACGCCTCGAAGGCTTTTTCTAGCCATAAATACCCCTCGTCTTTTTTACCGCAACCAAACAAAGCGCAGGCTGTGCGGAAACTTGTGCTTGCGTAATGTCCAAGCCAAGCATCGGGAACAACGCCATCCCCAAGCCCTTCCATAATTTTAAGACGATACCCATTCCAAGCAACCGCCTTTTCCTGCGCTGCCCAATATCTCGACGGACGACCAAAGAAATGACACAACAGATGGAAGTTGTTCACGTCGTGGCAAAGGCGGCTTTCTTTATGTTTACCTGCATCCCACAAACGATCTTCTACAACCTCTGCTTCGATTGCGCTATACTGTGTAATGGGAGGCGGAACTTCACGAATTCCTGTACGGTCGGCAAACACAACAATATCACCGTCCTCATCTGCCACGTAGGTGTATTCTACTGCACCCACGAAGCCGTCGGTTAGATTAAGGGCGTCATATCGACGAACCAAACCGTCAGATATCGGCATAAAACCTTCCCCTTTTCCTTCATAAGAGGTTAATTCATAAACCGCTGTTCTCGCACCGCCGCAGTATTCATTTTCGGTACGAACAATGCCAATTCCATGGGCAAAATAGTAAACCTTCTTGCCTCCCCGATAGGATAACCCATCCTCCATTCCTTCAATATCAAGGCTGAGTTTGAAACAGTTTTCAAAGGTTCCGGCTTTGGTAGTAACGATTCCGCCCTCTTGGCAGATAATTCGAGTTTTCACAGCTTGTCCCCACTTAGTGTATTCTACAATGGGAGCAGCGCCAACGTACCACTCATCCGACCAAATGCAATTTGTTGCCCCCTGCAAAATGCCCAAAATATCGTTATAATAAAGGGGATTTTCGGCTACACCCATACAGCCGGTGTTTTTCCATTCAAAAGACCAACGGGGATTATATTCGGTAAGACAATAAGAATCTGCTTTCTTTCGGATATAGTCTCTATTAAAGAAGTTCCAATGCCCCGTGGCGGTATAATTGGGATTGAAGACCGTATCGGTAGAAAGGATTCGTCTTGCCACCGATGCCGCCACTTTGGTATGTGCCTTTTCCATGGGTGTTAGGGCGAGTTGTTCCGCTCTCTCAACCGCAGGAAGCACGTCACAAATATACTCTCTGCCATCTTTTTGCATATGGCAATAATCATTGGCAATTTCTTGTACCGTATCCACCCAAGAATTACGGTCATAACCGATTCTTTCGGTATTTTTCCAATAGGAAAGAAGCATCCGCCAGTCATCGGCAAAAGAAACATTGATTTTCAGTTCAGACGAAATGGCATCAGGAGAATAGGTAGTACCATATTCCCAGGTATTACCAAGGAACACAGGAAGAATCCCGCTTCCACCCTTAATCGCATACCGAACAAGAAGATGGGTGTTTGTTGTTCCGTCGGTGATATGGTCTTGACGAACAATACCAATACCATCCTTATAGTAGGTTCTACATACGATTTTTTGTGTGTCTGTCCACCGTTTTACTTCCCAAAGCTGACAGTTTTCAAAGTTACCTGCGGGAGTATCAACCAATTCGCAATCCGAAATATAGGTAAGTTTTGTTCCGTCAGAGCCAACAAAGGTTTCTCCAAGAGAAACGTCAGCGAAGAAATAGCCATCACAACTTGAAGCGTTGCGAAAAATACATGAACTTCTGCTGTCTATTGAACCAAGCCAACCTTTAACAAACCCTTCCTCTGCCCAATAACGCGGTTTACCATCCATCATACGGTATTCTTCCACAGTACCGCCAATCTGATAACGTTCCATTACCGTGTCTTTGTATCTGGTGGACAGTTCTTCTTCCATCTTTCTCGCATATGGCACAAGAACGCAGTATGCGTCTTCTTTAGAAAGGATTTCTTCTGCTTTATGATAAGCAGCTTTTCCTTCCTGTGCTTTTCCCTCACGGAACAAATGATACCCAAGCCAAAACCATTCACGACCAAGGGTCTTAACGAATCCCGCTTTTTCAAGACGGGGAATCTGCTTATGGCGAATAAAGTCAATAAGTGCTCCGCCGTAAACCTTAGAATCCTCACGAGCAACAATAAAGGTCATTACCTCTTCGTTTTTTCCCTCCATAGCGGCATCGGCTATGCGGGCAAACAAAGCATCGTTCTTTTTGCCGGGAAGCCACCACCAACCACGCATCAGCACGTCAGCAAGGGCGTGTTGTTTTTCTTTGCATTCGGGCAGCTCCTCTACCTCCCGAAGTACCTGCGCATATACCTTTTCAAAGCCACTCTTATCATTTTTAACCTGCCATAATTTCAGTTCTTCAACCTTTTTCATAACACGTTGCACAAGGGTATCACTATACTTTTCATTCATAGCGCAAAGCTCCTTTCTCATTCGCTTTCTGCCATCGTGAAGTTGCCGTTTCACCGTTCCCACAGAAATACGCATTTGATCCGCAATTTCTGCAATAGGAAGATTCTCAAAATAGTGCAACCGAATAATCTGTTGCACCTTTTCAGGCAACATCTCAACGCTTTGGTTTACTTCGTTCCGTTCCAAAGACAGTGCATAAAGTTCTGCTGGATTTTTCGCTGTATTGTTGGTAATATTTAGATTCTCCACTACATCCAAGGGTAAAAAACTGCGGTAACGATTGATCATATTCAATGCACAGTTCCCCGCAATACGACACACCCAAGAACCGTACTTTTTAGGGTCTTGTAAGGTATTCAACTTCATCCAAGCTGTTACAAAGGCATCCTGCGCGGCATCTTCCGCCATGAAATGATTCCCGGTAATTCGAACAGCGGAGGATATTACCGATTTTTGATAGCGTGTTACCAAAACTTCATAGGCGGTTTGTTCACCCGCAAGTGTTAACATTACCAAGGTTTCGTCCGACTGATTTTGATAGTACATATGCACTCTCCTTTCTCATAATTTGGAAATTCCCATTGTTAAGCGCTTATCTTTTAGACACAAATCAGAATAAAAAGGTTGTGTGATTTTTAATAATTATATCATAAATTTCTGAAGGCATCTATAATAAAAACCGCCGAAAGCAACCAAACAGTTCCTATCAGCGGCAATACTTATCACGTTATTATTCGTAAGAAGCGGATATAACAATCCTCATTCCAACAGCTTTCTCTATTTCCGTTTTACAAGTTTTTTGATGTAAGGCAATCGGTCTTTATAAACCAAAAGCACAACGCCGATGCCCAGCAAGAATGTAGGGATTTTGAACCACAACTGCAATTCACCCATTGCATAACTTAAAGCCAAAAATCCTATGGTAAGAATTAAAGAACGAATATACCGATAGTTGCATCGGAACATTTTTTCGGCAAAATGGCGGCTGACTAACATAGAAATCAGTTGAGCGGCACAAGTGGTAATGGCGGCACCCACAAATCCAAATTTGGGAACCAATAAGAAGTTCAGCGCAATATTACAAATGGCAGCCGACGAATTGACCAATAGGTACATTTTTCCGTTTTTCTGAATGGTAATGCCATATCCCATGACGTTGCCCAACGTATAGAAGATATGACCGAACGCCAAAAAACCAACGGCAATGTAAGCACCACGGTAAGAAGGGGCGGTCATTACCACGAAAATCTCCTTGGCAAACACCGTGATAAAGGATGCCAGAACGCACAAAATGGCTACCATGGCATCATAGATCATGGCATATTGAGGACGTTTTTTCTCATCATCTGCATTGGAATAGGCAAAGGAAGGATACGCTGACAAAAAGGACGTGGTAAGGACCGAAAGCAGGGTAACCATTTGGAAAGCACGACCGTACAACCCAACCTGACCCTGGTCATGAAACTGACCGATAAAATAGCGGTCAATAAAACTGTTGACCCAAGTGAGCAATACCACAGGTGTAAGAGGAACACAATACTTCAGCACCCGGGAAAGAAGCGGTCTGTCCCACTGTTTTCTTTTTACAAACTTACGATTCCCCCAAGCGTACAGCCCACCGCACACCAACTGACTTACCACGTTGGCATACAAAATGGCGATATATCCCACTTTGAACACCAAAATAAGCAGAATATTCATAATCAGCAAACTGGCAAGTTCTGCTAATGAAAACACTGCTACCGCCTTTAAATTGCCCCGCATACGGGTACTGACACGAAAGGCAAAATAACTGAGTTTCAAAGCGGCGTATACAAACCCCAGGAAAACAGCAAACCAATAGTCCCCCGTTTTAAACAAGGCAACCGAAATAGGTTTGGAAAGAAGCGCTGTTACCATACAGGCGGCGGCAGTTAACAAACAAAACACGCTACCGCTGGTGGTAATCCGTTGCTGATAAACAATAGTTTTTTCGTCATAGAAAAAAGCGTTCATCCCCCAATCGATACAAAGGGAATATCCGCTAACCACCAGCAAAGCCAGGTTTAAAATGGTATCGGTAACCCCATAGTCAGCCGTGCTGAGCACACGGGTATAAAGAGGCATCAACAAAAAGGTGAGAAGTTTAATACTGCTGTTGGCAATCACCAGAATCCCGCTGTTTTTTGCCAAAGAGCGCATATTTTGTTTCATAAACTTCTCTCCTTTCACATCAATTTCGCTGTTTGCATCAAAGCGTTTTCAATAGTTGTTATATTTTTTTCCCAATCGTACCGTTCACAGGCTCGCTGACGTCCTGCTTTGCCCATGGAACTCCGCAAATCAGGGTTGCTTACCAGTTGTTCCATGGCTTTACAAAGAGCGACAGGGTCATGACAAGGAACGGTCAACCCTGTTATACCGTCTTTGGTGACCTCTTGCAAACCGTCGGCAGTACTGACAATACAAGGCACTTCACAAGCCATCCCCTCAATGGCGGACACCCCGAAACTTTCCCGATGGCTGGGAACGCATAAAATATCCATGGTATTCAACGCCGCGGGAGCTTGTTCGTGGGGAATTCTACCGTAGAAAATGACCCGGTTTTCCAATCCCAACGAACAAGCCAAATCTTTCATGGCGGGCAATAAATCCCCATCGCCGTAGATTGCAAGTTCCAAAGATTCATTCTTTGTTTTTTCACAAAGCATTGCAAACCCACGAATCAAATCTTCAATACCGTAAATTTCTGCAACGATTTTTAAATACCCAATTCGAATTTTTTCATCAGACAACTGTTTTTGAGGACGAAAAACAGTAACGTCCACCCCGAAAGGAGTTTCCACAATGGGAGTATTGGTAAACCCCTTGGTACGCTGTGCCATGGCATGACTGGTGGAAAATATCACCTTGGGGAATTTCAAATTCTTCTTGAGCAACCAGGCATGAATGGGGCTTTTATAGGGGAAATCATATACATCGCTTCCCCAAACTGCTAACACAGTAGGTTGGAATTTAGCTTTTCTTGCCAACGTGCCGTAGCCCGTGGCATAGTGAGCATACAACACCTCCGACCCTTGCTCTTTCAGCAAAGCAGATAATTGTTTATGGTTTTTGGTATAACCGGTATTTTTCAAATATACAAGATGAACCAAGTCAGAAATCGCTTGGTCGGCATCTTTATGTTGGGGCAGGGAATACAAGACCACCCGATGCCCCCGCAAAGCCAACGCATTGACAATTTTTACTGTATGGCTGGAGTTGGCGGCGCTTAACACGGCAATATTCATTGACTGATCCTCCTGCCCAACAGGTCTTCAAAAATTTGATTGGCACGGTCCACCCAGCGGTTTTTTCCTGCCGCAATCTGGGTTTGTTCCATGAGTTTCCCTGTTTTCTCACGATTTTCATAAAATGCCTTGATGCCTTGTGCCAAAGCTGAAGCAGAAGCGTTGCAAACCACACCGCAATCATACTTCTCAATCATCCCTTTCACCTCGGGGCAATCGGTGGCAATTACCGGCAAAGCATTGCCCCAGTATTCAAACAATTTTACAGGCAAAGCAAAATCCATATAACGGTCACGACGAAGAGGTAAAATGCCCCCATCACACTCACGGTAATGCTCATTCAGTTCATCCCCTGAGGCATGAATAAAGGTTACGTTGGAAAGAGATTGCCATTGTATTAAAAACTCGGCACCCTCTCCTTCCCGACAACAGAAGGTCAGTTGGATATCACTGTTCTCCTCTTGCAACTGCCGAAAGGCATCCAACAGCAAATCGGTTCCGTATGCCTTGCTGACACCCCCAACGTAGATCAAACGCTTATACAGAGTGTCATGTTCAGGTGCCACCGAAAGGCATCCGGGAGGCAAAATCCCCGTTCCCATAAAGGGAACATGGGAAAATAAATCACCCATGGTTTTACTGGGAAAATACACAATATTGCAACAGGTTTGAAAGAGTTTCAAATCCCGACGGTGCATATATTTCAGCGCCATGGCTTTCACGCCTTTTACTCCCCACCAATCGGCATATAACCAATGGGCATCCCGATAAAACACCGCCGTAGGAATGGAAAGAGAATGAACCTTTTCAATGAGTTTATAGTCTTCTTTTAAATAAATGGGACAGGATGGCGGTTCAATATAGCAAGCATCCACCTTATTTTCATCCAACCATTTCATGGTTTCCCGCAGGGTTTGTTTTCGTTCTTTTCGACGATTTTGCAAACCGCTGACCAGTTTCACATCTATTCCCAATTCTTCAAAGGCTTTTGCCATTCTTTGGGGACGAACCGAAGAACCCGAACCCATTTCGCCAAAATCAATATATGTGATATATAACAGTTTCAAAGCATTCTCTCCTTCGATTGCCTTGGATTACTTTTGAAAACGGATAATGCCGTCATCTTTGGGAACTTCCACCAACGTTTTAGTCATGATATTGCCGTCATCCACAGGATCCCGATAAAAAAATCGACGAACCCCGTGTTGTTTGTATCCCAATTTTTCATACATTGCAATGGCAACTGTATTTTTGCTTCGCACTTCCAAGGTAAGAACGTCGGCATTTTGTTCCCTTGCCAGGTCTTCCAACCGTACTATGAGGGTTTCTCCGATCCCCATTTGTCGGTAATCGGGATGTACTCCCACGTTGTTCATATAGGCGGTTCCGTGAACCACGTAACAAGAAGCATAGCCCACCATTTTTTCTTCATGAAAGGCACCTAGGAAAATGGAAGTTTCTTTTTCAATTTCCGATTGAATATTATCTAACGTCCAGGGGTGAGAGAAACAGGCAGTTTCCAAAGGAAGAACCATTGCCGCTTCTTCTGATTGAACAGGACGATACACAATAGACGATGCTATTTTCTCCCGTGTTTTTTCGGCGGCTACCAATTTCTTCAAAAGTTTTTCGCAGAATTCCACACATTCTTCACGGCTTTGACGAAACGCCCGAATATAATGATTGGAAGGGTCGTACACACACATGGGGCGATGCAATTTATCTTTCTGATCTCCCAAAGCGGAAGACACCCCTCTGGCCACCATGGCGTCCTGGGGAATAATCAAATTGGCAGA
Organism: Acutalibacteraceae bacterium; assembly: GCA_045593325.1. Lineage (GTDB taxonomy): Bacteria > Bacillota > Clostridia > Oscillospirales > Acutalibacteraceae > UMGS1484. The sequence continues at coordinate 20,844 of JAZNWL010000041.1, forward strand.
CTCCATATCTTCCAAGGTAACGTAATGGGCTTTATGTTCCGACAGGTCAATGCCGATCTCTCCTGCGCTGGTTAGCAAATCAGGTACCGCCCCCTGCCCTTCCACAGCCCAGAAGCCGCCGCTGGAAAACTCCATATTGTCTATGTCTTTATTGATGCAAAGATATTTCATAATGGCGGCGCACAGGGGTACCAGGCGGGTATCACTATGCCCCACAAACAAAATTCTTCTTTTCATTGTTCATCAACCTTTCGCATCGTACCAGGTTTCTCCCACGTGGGCATCCACTTCCATGGGAACTTTCAAAGAAACCGCCCGTTCCATTTCTTCCTTTAAAATGGAAAGCACCAGGTCTTGTTCCTCCTTGGGGGCTTTCACGATCAATTCGTCGTGAACCTGCAAAATCAATTTGGCTTTCAAGCCCTTGTCCTTCAAGGCATGAAACACCCGAATCATAGCAATTTTAATAATATCCGCAGATGTTCCTTGCACGGGCATATTCCGTGCAACCCGCTCCCCAAAACCACGGGTAATGGCATTGGAGGCTTTCAGTTCAGGCAAATACCGACGGCGCCCCATCAAAGTAGAAGCGTAACCGTCTTCCTTTGCCTGTTCCACCACGCGATTCATATACCGGGCAACCCCACTGTAGGTTGCCATATATCCGTTAATATAGTCTTTGGCCTCTTTAAAAGAGATGTTCAGGTCATTGGAAAGAGAATAGGGACCAATGCCGTAAACAATGCCAAAGTTTACTGCCTTTGCCCGGGACCGCATTAAAGGGGTCACCAGTTCTGCGGGCATATTGAATACTTTGGAAGCAGTGGAAGTATGAATATCCCCACCACCGGCAAAGGTTTCGATCATGACCCGGTCATCTGCCATGTGGGCTAACACTCGCAATTCAATTTGAGAATAGTCGGCATCGCACAAAACGTTCCCCTTGGATGCTACAAAGAACCGACGCAGTTCCCGACCATTTTCCCGACGAACCGGAATATTCTGCAAATTGGGTTCGGAAGAACTGATACGCCCCGTGCGGGTTTCAGCCTGGTGGAAGGTGGTGCGGACCCGACCGTCTTCACCCTGAACTGCCAGCAAACCGTCCACATAGGTGGACTTTAATTTTGCCAACTGGCGGTATTCCAGCAGTTGTTCCACTGCGGGATGGTGGTTTTTCAATTCTTCCAGCACTTCGGCGCTGGTGGAAAATCCACTCTTGGTCTTTTTCTTGGCAGGCAATCCCAATTTCACAAATAAGGCTTCACCCAACTGTTTGGGGGAATTCAAATTAAATTCATAGCCTACTAAATCATAAATACTTTGCACTAAGCGGTCGATTTGGGCGGTCACCTTTTCCCCATATTGTTCCAAGGCATCCCAATCTACCAAAAATCCCCTTTTTTCCATATCGTAAAGCACGTACGCCAGGGGGATTTCCATATTTGTTAATAAAGAAAGCTGACCGTCCTGAGTCAGGCGCTGATACAGTTCCTCGCACAACCCTTCCAAACAGGCGGCAACCGAAACGTTCTCTTTGTGAGTTCCGGGAACGTTCCCTTCCAGAGAAGCGGTAATTTGATATTCCGAAAGCAATCGGGTCAAAGAATAATCCGAAGCCGACGGATTTTGCAAATAGGCCGCCAGCATGGTATCAAAAGCGGGATTTTCAATGGTAAACCCGTGGTGATACCAGGTTTTTAAATCGTGGGCATAAACAGCAACAGGCGACTGAGTAATTTCCAAAAGAGTTTCTTTGGAACAGCAATAGATTTTCTTCTCCACTACGGCATAATAGCAGTCTTCCCCTGCCAACACGTATACCTTGCTGTTTTGGGTAACAGGTAAATGGTCGGCCACTCCTTGGTAAACGTAGGCTTGTCCCACCGTTTCCCGAACCGATTCCACGGGAACGCTTTGCAAATTCAACCGTTCAATCATTTTGAACAGTTCCAATCTTGCCAGTTTTTGAGACAACCCCGAAGGACTCCCTTTGTTTTCAAACAAAGAGGTTAAAGGCTGTTCCACAGGAACCGCACAATCAATCTCACCCAACCGATAACTTAAAAAAGCATTGTCTTTGTCGGCGGTTAGTTTTGCCCGAACCCCTGCCTTAATGGAAGGGTCGTCAATGTGATCATACACCCCTTGCAAACTGCCAAAGGTTTGAATCAAAGAAAGGGCCGTTTTTTCCCCTACCCCGGCAACCCCGGGGATATTATCGGAAGAATCCCCCATCAGGGCTTTCACGTCAATCAACTGAATAGGCGTAATTCCTTTTTCTTCTTCAATCAAAGAAGGTGTGTATTCGGTAAGCACAGGTTGTCCTTGTTTGGTGGCGGCCAATAAAACGTGGGTATGATGATTGACCAGTTGCAGGCTGTCACGGTCCCCGGTTGCCAGAACACAGTCATACCCTTCTTTTTCGCACATACGGGAAAGAGTCCCTAAAAGGTCGTCGGCTTCATACCCCTCTTTTTCCAGTACTGTAACCCCCATATCCGGGAGCAGTTCTTTTAACAAAGGCATTTGCATTGCCAGTTCTTCCGGCATGCCTTTTCGACCGGCTTTGTATTCGTCATAAAGTTTGTGGCGGAAAGTAGGTGCCCGTAAATCAAAGGCGGCAACAATACCGTCAGGTTGCACTTGCTCTTTTAATTTTAATAAAATGTTCAGGAACCCGTAAATCCCATTGGTAAACACACCGTCCTTGGTGGTTAAAGGGCGAATTCCGTAAAAGGCACGGTTTACAATACTGTTCCCGTCCAACACAAGCAATTTCACAGCCAACACTCCTATGAATCCATAAATATTCATTTTAGTATACCATAGTTTCTGGCTTTTGGGGAGTCATTTTGGAAAAAATCTGTTATTTTTTCGAATTTTTCTACTTTTCTCTTGACAAAATGAAAAAACTGTCATATAATACCACTCGTTGACGCGGATTTAGCTCATCTGGTAGAGCGCCACCTTGCCAAGGTGGAGGTAGCGAGTTCGAGCCTCGTAATCCGCTCCAAAGGTCATTCATTTTGAATGACCTTTTTTACTGAATATCTCCCCTTTTTTCACCAAGAAATCAGAATTTTTATGCTTTTTAAATATTTTGAATTTTTTTAAAAAAAGGGTTGACAAATGGATTATAATCATATATAATCATCCTTGCCGCTACAAAAAGCGTCAAGAAAAATATGGCGCTATAGCTCAGTTGGCTAGAGCATTCGGTTCATACCCGAAGTGTCGTTGGTTCAAATCCGACTAGCGCTACCAATATGGCCCGGTGGTCAAGCGGTTAAGACACCGCCCTTTCACGGCGGTAACACGGGTTCGATTCCCGTCCGGGTCACCAAAAAGTCGATGCATGAAAATGCATCGACTTTTTCTTTTATTCCCATACAAATTCCGCAAAAAGACCATTCTCGGTTATTAAGTGTACCGGTTGGTTGGTGGTTTTATCATAAGCCACTGTAAAGGACGTGTTTTCCCATTTTCCCTTACCAACCCATTGTGCCTCATTTTGATCCCAAAGAAGACCTTCTCCCCGTACCGACAGTTCCAGAATACCACCGATTTCCTTGAACAAAGAATGGTCGGCGGTAGCTTCCAGTGAATAGGCAAGTTCCCCAAAGGTATAAGAAACACTGCCGTTTTCCACCACAATCTCCATGCCTTTCATAGCATCAGGAGACGTTACAGTAAAATAGTAACTGCCCAGCACGGGACTGTGAAGACTCGATTCATAAGGAATCCCATTTTTTTCAAAGACTACTACACAATCCAGGGTGTGAGCCAAGTCCGGTTCTTTTGCGGCAGTACCGCAACCAACCAAAAACAGCAACAGGGTGATCCATGTTGCTGTTTTTATCATTCTTATATTCACTCTTACACCTACTTTGTTTCCATTTCCAGGAACAAAGAAGGTAACGTATCAATCACATCGGAAGGCAGCATCCCGCGGCGGGAGTATTTTTCCGATGCCTTCTCCCCCGCCAGGCCATGGAGCCACACCCCCACACAGGCACTTTCAAAGGCGGTTAACCCTTGGGCAAGGAAAGAGGTTATCATGCCTGCCAGCACATCACCGCTCCCCCCTTTGGAAAGTCCGCTGTTTCCGGTTAAGGAAACCGCCAGATTACCAAACGGGTCGGCAATCACCGTACCTGCCCCTTTTAATACCACGACTGCCCCGTACTCACGAGCAAAGGTCTGAGCGATTTCAATGCGGTTTTCCTGGACCTGAGCAACAGTTTTTCCTGTAAGCCGTGCCATTTCCCCGGGATGAGGAGTTAATACCGTTTCTCCTGTTCGTTCCTTTAGTTTATCTATATGAGAACAAAGAGAATTTATGCCATCGGCATCAATCACCAAAGGATTGGAATAAGAATTCACCAGTTCCAGCAAAACGTCCCGGGTAAAGACAGTTTTTTTACTGCCACAACCCACCAGGCAGGCAGAGCCCTGTTTACATTGCTGGGCCACCACCCCTGCTGAAGTTTGACCGTCATACAACGCATATACTGCCTCGGGGGCTTTTCCTGCTACCAGGGGATAAATTTCCTTAGCAATCACAGGTTTAACCAACCCCACACCACACCGCAAGCAGGATTCCACCGCAAAGGTGGCGGCGCCCGCCATGCCTTCACTTCCTACAAACATGGTTGCTGTGCCGAAGGAGCCTTTATGGGTATTGTCCTGGGGTCGTTTCAAAAGGGGTTCTACAAAATCACGGTCAACCACAAAAGGCATAGATTCCGCGGAAGGCGGAATCCCGATATCCGCCACCAATACCGCCCCGCAAACTTCCCTGGCAGGATACAGCACGTGGGCATATTTATAACTATGGAAAGAAACGGTGGAATGACAGGTTAAGGTATCCTTGGCCACCAAACCATTGTCAGCGGTAACACCCGAAGGCAGGTCCAAAGCCACCACGCTTTTTCCCAGTCGGTTCACATAGGAAAAGACTTCCCGAACGGCGGAGGGCAATTCCCCGTGGAACCCTGTTCCGAAGACAGCATCCACCACCAAGGAACTTTCTTCCAACATCTTTTTGGCAAAGGACCATTGGGTCTTTCCATCCACCACTGTAACAGCATATTCCGAAAGGCGGGATGCCATTTCCATGGCGCTCACCGATTGGGGTGCACCGTTTAACAAAACGATTCCCACCGAAAAGCCTTTTTGTGCCAAACGGCGGGCCACAACAAATCCGTCGCCCCCATTGTTCCCGTTTCCGCAAAGAATCACGGTTTTTTCCCGGGAAACCTGAGGAAATGTTTTTACAATAAAACTTGCGGCACTTGACCCGGCATTATCCATCATTTGCAAATAAGACAGCCCCTGTTCAGAAGCTGTCTTTTCTGCAAGTTTCATTTGTTGTGCCGTTAATAACAGCATAGCAATACTCTCCCTTTATCCGAATCTACGGGGTTGAATGGTTCTGGGTAAGGCTTGTTTTACCACCGAAAGAACCTTTTCATTGGGTTGGAACACAATAAAGATGCGACCCTTTACAGGATGGCGAACCACTGCGCAATAAATGGCATCTCCCCCCATGGGATCAGCCACAGCAATGACAGAGGAATCGTATTTCTTGGGGTCGTTATCCGGTTTGGAAGGATCAAACTCTTCAAAACGGTCAAAGGTGCTGATTTCCACCGAAATCATTCGTTTACGGTCACTGCGGTTGATGATTTTATCAATATCCAACAGCCCGTTGGTGACACAATATTCATATTCCAGATTCAATTTAAAAGAAAGTTTTACAGAAAAATACACCACAAGACCTGCGGCCAACACTGCCAGCATAAAGTAGGAGGGAAAATTCATTCCCAGGAAAATCAGCAACATGCAGATAACCCAACCCACTACCCAAATCAAGGCAACAGTTAATTTTTCAAAGGTGGTTTTTTTCTTTTTGACGATTTGTTCACAAAAAATATCCATACCGTTCTCTCACTTTATTCACTATTTTTGTTTATTATACAACATTCCCTGTGAAAAAGCAATTACAAAAGAGAATTAAGGGGTACAAAATGAAGAGAATATTGCCCCGTTACCGGGTCGGGGGTTTGGTAGTCCACGTAAACCCCTTGCAAGGGTTCATACAGCAACGCAACACCACGGGAAACGCCTTTTTGGGGTGCCATGGTTTCCTCTTTTCGCAACCATTTACGGAACTGCCCCAGACGGTCATCCTGCACCTGCAGGAAGGGGGGCAATTTACCGCCCCGCACCGAGGAAATCCAGTCGCAAACCATGGCATTTCGCAGTTCATCTTTTTGAATATAGGCAAGGGTTAAACAATAGGTATAAAACTGTTCTGCCACCTGTGCCAGGGAAGCACCTTCAGGCAAGCAGACCCACTCCCCAAATTGCAAAAAGAAATCAAAGGGAGTAACGTTGGTGGTTTTCAGCACGTATTCCAAACTGCGAGGAAATCTACCGCTGTTATAAAGTTTGTCCACACCCCATTCCACCAAATGCAACCGCTCAAGCTCTTCTTGGGTAATCCAAGGGGTGTCGATTACTTCATAAGGGGCTTGTTCCCTGAAGGAACAGGGATACCGAGCAGGGTCATCCCGCATGGGAGATCCGTGTAACAGTTTTAAAAAACCCAACTGCAACATGTGAGCGCCCACCCCATAGGCTTTGTTTACGCTGTCCCGGAAAATGGTAAAGGTTTCCAAGGGGAGACCTGCAATCAGGTCAATGTGAATATGGAGGTTGTTTTCCTCCAACAGTCGCCCCACTTGACGGGTCACCTTTTCCAAATTGGTTTTACGACGAATATAAGAAAGGGTTGGTTCATAAAAACTTTGAATACCGATTTCCAGCTGAATGGAACCTTTGGGGGCGGTTTTTAAAATGTTTATGGTTTCCTCATCCAATAGATCCCCTGCGATTTCAAAGTGAAAACAAACCCCTTGAGGAATTTCTTTTCCAATGTTTTCAATGATAAAGGAAAACAGATCCTTGGCACGCTGGCGATGAGCATTAAAAGTGCGATCCACAAACTTCACGGTTTTGGCACCGCTGTTTGCCAGCAGAAGAATTTCTTTCTTGGCTCGTTCTAAAGGGTAAAATTTCAGTTTCCCGCAACGGGCAGAAAGACAGTAAGCACAGGAATAGGGGCACCCTCGACTGGTTTCCAAATAAGCGATCCGTCCCTGCAGATGGCTGAAATATTCTTCTTTGTAAGGAGAAGGCGGGATTTCCAAAGGTTCTTCCCTATGGGAAATCACACCCGTTTCCCCTTTGTAACTAACCCCCGCCACAGTAGGTACCTTTTTCGTTTCGATACATTCCACCAACAACGGAAGGGCTCGCTCCCCTTCCCCCGTGATGACGTAATCAATCTCATCATGGTGTTCCAAAACCTCTCGGGGACGATATCCTACTTCGGGTCCACCCACAATAATTTTCACGTGGGGTAACTGTTCTTTTACCATAGCAATCAGGTTCAAAACCTGCTGAATATTCCAGATATAACAGCAAAACCCCACCACGTCCGGACAGGCGGTAAGGATTTTTTTACATACTGTTTCAGCATCTTCATTGACGGTGCCTTCCACAACCACAGTTTCAAAGGAAGGGTTTCCGTATTCCTTCATGCCCGCCAACAGGCAGTAAGGCGCCAAGGAAGAATGAATATATTGGGAGTTTAAAGAAAGGATAACAATTTTCATGCACATGCAACCTATCAGTCAGTATCATTTCTTTCACTATACCCATATTTTTAAAAATTGTCAACCTATAAAACGTAGAAAAGGATGCATAAAAATTGCAAAATACTTCCCAGCACCACAAACACGTGGAACACCGAATGCATATAGCGGTGCTTTTTTCCAATGCCGTAAATCACTGCCCCAACGGTATAAGCAATGCCCCCCGCAAGGAGTAAAAGCAACCCTTCAACGGGAATGGCGGCAAAGGCAACCTTGGGTGCCAGGAGAATACTCCAGCCCATAACGATATAACAAATCATAGAAAAGACCGAAAACTTTTTCATGTTGACGGCGGTAAGAGTTACTGCCAATGCCGTTAATCCCCAAACAAGTCCCATGAGCCACCAGCAAACCGTAACGTCCACCCGACGAATGGCAGTAAACAAAATGGGAGTGTAAGTACCGCTGATGAGAAAATAAATGGCGCAGTGGTCCAGCACTCGCATCACTCGTTTGGCAACCACCGATTTCAACCCGTGATACACACTGGAAACGGTGTATAATAAAATCAAAGAGGCTCCGTAAATGGAACTGCCCACCACACCGTAGGCATCCCCTTTCAACGCCGAAACCAGCACACAAAGCACCAGGGCAACAACGCCGATGGCGCCCCCCACAATATGGGAGATCATGTGAAAGCGTTCTTCTCCTCTGGTGTAATCAGGCAAACTGTTTTTTACTTGTTGTAATGCAGACATGCAAAACATCCTTTCCAAAATCTTCTGAAATCAGTGTAACAAACTCTCTTTTCATTGTCACGAAACTTTTTGAATCGGGGATTCTATTGTTAAAATTCACCGGGTAGAGTACAAAAAAATCACTCTATTATCAGTAGAGTGGGCATTTTCCATTGCAAAACAAGGACAAATTCGGTATAATAAAAGCAAGTACAAGACGGAGAGGTTTTATTATGAACAATTTCACATACTATACCCCCACAAAGGTTGTGTTCGGCAACGGCACCCACAAAAAGGTTGGGCAACTAGTGAGCCAGGCAGGTAGCAAAAAAGTTTTACTTCATTACGGCTCCGGCAGTGCAAAAAAATCGGGACTGTTGGATGAAATCCAATCAGCTTTGCAAGAATATCATATTGACTACGTATCTTTAGGTGGGGTTGTCCCCAACCCCCGTCTTTCTTTGGTATATGAAGGCATTGAACTTGCCAGGAAAGAAAAGGTAGATTTCATTCTGGCTGTGGGCGGCGGCAGTGTAATTGACTCTGCCAAAGCCATTGGCTACGGAGTTACCAATTTGGGAGACGTTTGGGATTTTTACGACCGCAAACGGCACGCCACTGCTTGCCTTCCCATTGGGGTGGTTCTTACCATTGCCGCGGCAGGAAGTGAAATGAGCGATTCTTCGGTCATCACCAAAGAAGAAGGTGGCATCAAACGAGGATACAGCAATGATATTTGCCGTCCTTGTTTCGCCGTTATGAACCCGGAATTAACCCTTACCCTGCCCGATTACCAAACCGCCTGTGGCTGCACCGATATTCTTATGCATACCTTAGAACGGTACTTCCCTGCAGGGGACCATTTGGAAATCACCGACTGTCTTGCCGAGGGATTGATGAGAACGGTAATAAACAATGCCAGAATCTTGAAACAAGACCCAAAAAATCTGAAAGCACGTTACGAGATCATGTGGGCCGGCAGTCTTTCCCATAACGGCTTGACCGGGTGCGGCATCATCGGCAACGACTTTGCTACCCACGGATTGGAACACGAATTGTCAGGGATGTTTGACGTTGCCCACGGCGCAGGATTGGCGGCAGTTTGGGGCAGCTGGGCAAGATACGTTTACAAAGAAGTTCTTCCCCGCTTCGTAAAATTTGCGGTGAACGTGATGCAAGTTCCCCGGGTTGGATCTTCAGAAGAAATTGCGCTAAAAGGTATTGAAGCCTTGGAAAACTTTTTCCGAGAAATTGGCATGCCCACATCCATTCATGAATTGGGATATGATTTAACCCCCGAACAAGTGGAAGAATTGGCAGAAAAATTCCATATTGCCGCAGGGGGCAAAAAAGGAACTGCAAAAGTTCTTCAAAAGCCGGATATGCTTGCCATTTATAAAATGGCATTATAAAAGTGTAAAAGGAGTTACCGTTTTGGTAACTCCTTTTACTATATGGCATCTTTAATTTTATCCAAAGCACCTTTTTCCAATCGGCTGACCTGGGCTTGAGAAATACCCACTTCTTTTGCCACTTCCATTTGGGTTTTTCCCTTTAAAAACCGCAGAGAAACGATCCGCTTTTCCCGATCACTTAAATTCTTAATGGCTTCTTTCATGGCGATTTCGTCCAGCCAATTTTTATCGTTGCTATTATCCCCCAGTTGGTCTTCCACGTAGATGGTGTCGCCACCATCGGAATAAATCGGTTCACTTAACGAAACTGGGTCTACCACGCTTTCCAATGCCAGAACGATTTCTTCCTTGGGTTTCCCAAGCACTTTGGCAATTTCTTCCACGGTGGGTTCCCGCTGAAATTCCATTTGCAGACGTTCCCGGGCTTGCATGGCGTGATAAGCCATATCCCGAATGGAACGCGCCACCCGCAGTTGCCCGTTATCCCGCAAATATCGCCGCAGTTCCCCCAGAATCATGGGCACCGCATAGGTGGAAAACCGAACGTCGATTTCCAGATTAAAGCGGTCTATGGCTTTGATCAGCCCGATACACCCCACCTGAAACAAATCGTCCGGGGCTTCCCCACGGGCAGTAAACCGTTGAATGGCACTAAGAACCAGCCGTAAATTCCCGTTGATGAGTTCTTCCCGCGCTTTGGTGTCGCCGTTTTGTGCCAGCCGTAACAACCGCATTTTTTCGCTTTCACTTAACACCTTGAGTTTTGATGTGTTGACCCCGCAAATCTCTACCCGATGATATTGCATATTCTTCCCCGCCTTGTGTCAAATTCCTTAAAAATAGTATTGACACAAAAAGGGAAACTATCCCAATTCACACCTTTTCCATTTCAACTTTCAGTCGACAAATTATCCGTTTTTCCAGCCGTGAAATATAAGATTGGGAGATGCCCAACTTGCTTGCCACCTGTTTTTGGGTGAGTTCTTCCTCTCCCAACAAACCGAACCGCATTTCCATGATTTGCTTTTCTCTGGGGGGCAGTTTCTCCACAATATGCCGCAGAGTACGACATTCGTCGTCTTGCTCTACTCCCCTGCCCACCAGGTCGGCATCGCTGCCCAGCACGTCTGAAAGCAACAGTTCATTCCCGTCCCAATCCACGTTCAAGGGTTCATCCAAAGACATTTCGCCCTTTTGATTGGCAGTTTTACGAATATACATTAAAATTTCATTCTCAATGCAACGGGAGGCATAGGTTGCCAATTTGATGTTTTTATCGGGAGAAAAGGTATTCACCGCTTTGATCAAACCAATGGTGCCAATGGAGATCAAATCTTCAATTCCTGCCCCCACCGCATCAAACTTTCTTGCTATGTAAACCACCAACCGAAGATTATGGGTGATAAGAATATCCCGAACCTCATGATCTCCTGTTTTCAACCGTTCCATCAGTTGTTGTTCCTCCTCCCGTTTTAAAGGGGGTGGTAAGGTTGCCGAGCCGTTGATATAGTCGATTCTTTTTTTGAACATCTTCCGACGAAGTGTTCTCCAAATTTTTTGAAGTACGTTCATATTCATCTGTCATCCTCTCAATAAAATCGTAGCCAACCAGTCCCTGAAAGGACTCTGTGAATTCCTTTTCTCCCAGGGCAACCGAAACCTGGTGAAAAAAAACGGTTTTATTCTCACAACAGGCGGTGATCCCCTTTACCGTTACCAGAGGCAACATCCCTTCCCCACTGACCGTTTCATAAGGCAACAGCCGAAAGGTTTGGAGTGGTTGGTCCCACAGTTTTTTGGATATTTTGGGAGAAATTAAAATCATTGGATGATGGCTGTAGATATCTTCCAAAACGAATCCCGTGTCTACCTTGGCTTGTAAGGTTACTGTTTTGTTGTTTTCTCTGATATGTAGGGTTACAAAGGAAGGAATCCCCGACTCCTTCCCGAAATACTTTCGTAGCAATCGCAAAACGCCATAAGAAATCAAGGTAAATACAATCAACATAATGGGAGATAAACTGATATAGGAAACCGAATTATGAATGACCATATTTTCAGGACGAAACACATACCACAGCCCTAACATGATGCCCCCGTAAGCAAAGGTGGCGGCGAAGAACATACCCAGGTTTTTCAAAAACAGCCTGAGACTGCCAAAGCCAAAGGCGGTGAGCACACCAACAGCCGCAAAGAACAAGCGGAAAACACCCTCTAAAAGGAAGGACATGGGTGGCAAAAAAATAGCTAAGGAACCAAGGGATAAAACAAAACCGGAAAGTAGATTTCGCCAGAATTTCAAAGGGGTTTTTCCGATTTTGGAAACACCCAGCAATATAAAATAATTAACAAACCAATTCAGTCCCACCAAAACGTCCACATAAACCGTAACCATAGTTTCACCCCACAAAAAGTATACCCCCGAAACCCGACGATTTTCTGTCGGATTTCGGGGGTGTAAATTTTATTATCTTGTCACATTCCGCCACTATTCAGCTTTACTTTCAGTGGGTTCTTCCAGTTCTTTTTCACGGAAAGCGCCTGCTTCAGGAATGGGGCTTTGTTTAATGTTGGCAAATTCACCGCCTGTGGGTTTGGGTTGATTACTGCTCTTGGTAATTGCGCCGTTATGCATGGTGCATTTGGGGGCATATCCCATTTTGTAATACCCTGTGGCGGTTTCTTTGCAGTCGCTGGTGGCAACCCCGCCGGATTCCACACAGTATTTATAGCACACAACGCCGCCCGATTGGTTATAGTCGCATTTATCCAATTCATCCATAACCTTGGACATGGTCTTTTTCCAAATTCCGGGTGCAGGGTTGGCACCACCGGGAAGGTTATCGTCGGTATCGTATCCGCACCAGACCACGCTGACGTAATAAGGTGTACCGCCGGCAAACCAGCAGTCGTGTTTATTATCGGTGGTCCCTGTTTTACCGAACACGTTCCAGCCCCAAAGGGAGGCGGCGCCCCCGGTACCCTGAGTTACAACCGTTTGCATTAAACGGTTCATAATGTTGGCAGTGTCGGGACTGATCACCTGAGCGCCGGTTTCCTGATGTTTCACCACCAGGTCGCCAAAGGTGTCATAAACCGCATAATAGGTAGAAGGTTTATAATACATACCCAAGTTGCCAAAGGTGGCATAAGCAGCGGTCATTTCGGTAACGGTTACCCCGTGTGCCATACCGCCCAGCGCCATGGCTGACAGGTTGATATCGGAAATAATGGAGCCATCCTGGGCTTTTTCGCTTTCAATAATGGTGGAAATCCCAAAGCGTTTTTTCAAAAACTCAAAACTCTTGGTGGGGGTTAAGGTATTGCACACCTGAACCGCCGTGGAGTTCAATGAACTTTGAATGGCTTTTTGGGTGGTAACGTATTTCCCTGACCCAGCGGCTTTGGGGTAATAACTGCCATTGGGGAGTTTTACGTGGAAATCATGAATATGGCTGGAATAGGTCAGCAGATTAAATTCCACACCGGGGGTATACACCGAAAGAGGTTTAATACTGGATCCGGGTTGACGGGTGGATTGATAAGCGCGGTTCAATGAACGGTCTTCTTTCTTTTCCCCTACACCCCCTGCTATGGCAACGATATGGCCGGTATAGTCCATAATGGTCTGGGCAGATTGAGCCCGTTTGCCGTCACCGTTTTTGGGGAAATTGGTTTCGTCTTCATAGGTGGCTTCCAAGGCTTCCTGCACTTCGGGTTTCAAACTGGAATAAATACGGAATCCACCTGAATAAATCATGGCTTCAGCTTCACTGTAAGAACATTCTTTGGCAACCATCAAATCAGCAATCAAATCTTCAATTAAGGTGTCAATAAAATAACTGTTGACTTTGCTGGCTTGTTCTTTATTCTTTTCTTCTTGTTTATCCTGGTTGCCCACAACCACCAATTCTTCTTTCAATGCGGCGTCGTGTTCTTCCTGTGTAATATACCCTTCTTCCAACATAATGGCAAGGCAGGTTTCCCGGCGGTTTTTATTTTCCTCGGGGCCGTCCAAAGGGTTAATGGCATTGGGGGTTTGAATGGTAGCGGCAAGGGATGCACATTCCAGCAGGGTCAATTCCCCTGCTTCTTTGCCGAAATAGAAAGCGGCGGCGGTTTCAATACCGTCACACCCGTTGCCGAAATGAACGGTATTCACGTAACATTCCATAATGGTGGACTTATGATATTCGCTTTCCAGTTTTCTTGCCCGCACAATTTCCTGTACTTTACGGCTGGCGGTTTGTTCGTTATCCCCAGTTAAGTTCTTCACCAACTGTTGGGTAATGGTGGACCCACCTTGGGTTCCACCGTAAATGTCTACAATGGTGTTCAGGAAGGCACCGAAGGTACGTTTCCAGTCTACCCCCTCGTGTTCGTAAAATCGTTTGTCTTCAATGGAAACTACAGCATCGGTGAAATAAGGGGAAAGTTCAGTGTAGTCCACCCAAACGCGGTTTTCACTCCCATGAAGTTTGGCAACCTCTTTCCAGGTGCCTGTTTCACTGTCCTGAGCGTAAACCAGGCTGGTGTATTTCAGTTGCAGGTTGTTCAGGTTAAAGTCGATTTCATCTTCCACAAACCCGGTGATGTAAATACCCACAGCACCTACAATTAAACTCATGGTGATTACAAACACCAAGAAAAGCGACAGAATTACTTTTCCCACGGTTCTTTTTTTCTTCTTTTGGCTTTTTGGTTTTTCGCTGACTTTTTTCGCCGCTTGACGGTTGGATTCTTTGGTGGCGGAAATTTCCTCGGGATTGGAAGAAGAAAAAATATCCTTCTCCGATTCGTCTAACAAGGAATCAGCGCTCCAGATATCCTCCGGCTGGGATCGGCTGAAAATATCTTTATCGTCATTGAATTGGGACATACTGTCATCTCCTTGCAATTCATTCAAAATACCAGAATTTGACATTCTTACAGATACATTATACCACACTTTTTTAAAAATAAAAGTTACAATATTGTAACCTTTTGGGCTGGACGTGCAAATTTTTTAAAAAAGTGCCATAAAAATGGGGTAAAGGAGGCTTTTTATGTTACATTTCTTATTGGGATTCGGCATCATCAACCTGATATTCTTTGCCTTACACGTCACCAACCGGGGGTCTTTCCCCCGCCCTTTGACCAAAGAAGAAGAACAGGATGCCATATTAAAAATGGAACAAGGGGATCAAGCAGCAAGAGAAAAACTGATTTTACACAATCTGCGACTGGTTGCTCATATTGTAAAAAAGTATCACGGCACCACCAAGGACCAGGAAGATTTGATCTCCATTGGTACCATTGGGCTCATTAAAGGCATTAACACCTTTAACAGCGAGAAAAACATCAAACTGGCAACCTACGCGTCCCGTTGCATTGAAAATGAAATCCTTATGAGCCTACGAGCAACCAAAAAGTCTGCACAGGACGTGCTGATCAATGAACCCATTGATTTTGATAACGAGGGCAACCCATTAACTCTGCTGGACATTATTGCCGAGGATAGCAACCTGGTGGACCGAATAGACATGAAAATCAAAGCCGAAAGTTTACTGACCTATGTAAACACCCTTTTGACCCCCAAAGAACGGTATATTATATTTAAACGATACGGGCTGGACGGCGGTGAAGAACAGACCCAACTGGAAATATCCAAGGAACTGGGTATTTCCCGTTCTTATGTGAGCCGAATCGAAAAGAAAGCGTTGCAGAAAATGAAGAATGCGTATAATCAATCGAAGAAAAAATAAAGGAACGGCATTTGATATGCACCCCAAAAGTTAGACACTTTTGGAGGTGCATATCATTTAATTTCCGTACCTTGTCCGGATTGCCGAATTAAATCAAAGAGTGTATAGGGATCGCAATATTGGGTTGTTACCCCTTTGCCTACGGCATACTCATTAAAATTGGTTACAATTGTCTTCACGTCCCTGGGGGTTGACAAAACGGTACGGTAAGCGGCAAAGTTATATTCTTTCATTCTTGTGGTTAAATGGTTATACAAAACGGACGAATCGGTATCGGCGTATACACCGTTTTGACAGTACAGATAGGGGGTGCCTTCATAAACCGACAGCATGGCTTGGGTACTGTTGGTTAAGTTACCAACCGATGAAAATTGATTATAACAAGCCGCCACTTCTTTGGGAACGGTGGTTACTTGGGTATTGATAATAAAGCCGGTAATATCCAAATCAAACCGTTCATAGAAGGTTTTGCAATAATTCGCCCAAGCTTCACGGCCATCACCGTTTTGCGCAGGACGAGGGGAACCCATTAAGGGCATTGTATATCCTTCAACCAAACCCGAGGGCATAATATACCCTGCCCCACTGTTTCCCGCGGCAAAGAAGTCCATGTTGGTTTTATTCTCATAAATATAGTCAAACACCATAGGAATACGGTAAGATAAATTGGGGTTATAACACCACATCAAAGGAAGAGTTCCCCGAACTTTATCGGTACCCTTCATCCACATATCATACACGTAGGTTTTGGTCCAAGCGGCAGAATCGTAATCCCCCAAATAAATGGTGTAATAGTACACGTTTTCATCAAAGGTTTGTTTGGCAGGTGCCTTAGTATTTTGATATTTATTATATTTGGGAACGTATTTATAGTACACGGATGCATTGGCAAGAGAATCCACGTCCGCATCCTTGGCTAAATTATAGCAGGTAATGGTTTCGCTTAACAGCCATTCCGCATACGCCGGCGCCAAAGAACCCAAATTCCCTTTGGAGGTATATTTACACCACCAAGGAATAAACCCATAAAGTTGCCCAAATGCTCCACCTGCTTTATCGTATCGTGCTTGCAGTATCTTTTTAAAGGTAACAACGTCCTCCCCTTTATTGGCAAGGCCGTTTTGTTGGGCAGGGTCATCACAAGCGGCTTCGTCGGATTTTACGGCAAGGTCAAAAAAGAAACAACGGCGAGCAATAAAATAATCGTGGTTGGCTAAATTGTTGTTACCACCCATAAGTGCAACAGCATTATCGGCATACGCATCGTACCCTTTTATGGTAATGGCACCGTCAATCACGTAAGCCATGTGATGGGCAGAGCAACGGGGAAAGTATTTTTCCAACGCCCAAAGGTAGGCATCATTTTTGGCACTGCCTGTGGAAGAGAGATTGGTACCACTGATTTTTTGTCCCTTATTCCCATCTTGAAACAAGTCCACCAAGCTCAATTTTTCCTCAACACCATCCGCTTTCAGGAATTCATGCAAAGGACTGTTTGCCAATACCGGCAAATACCCGTCTAACCCGCAAATGGTGGCTGCCACGTTGGCAGTTGCGGGAACGTTGCCATCCCACAAAACCATACCGCAGGAATGGATGGTGTCACGAAACACCTGATAGAAAGCATCAAAACTTCTCAAAGTTACCTTGGTCATCTTCTCTTCTGCCATCGCAAAAACAGAGGTATCTTTGGTGATTTCATTAAACCAACCAATATCTTCTTGCCCTTGGGAAATATACAACAAGGAGGTATGGTTACTGTCCATGCCAAAATCGCGGTTCACAAGGCCTTGCAGACTATAGAACAATCTGGCATAATCCCAATCCACCTTGGAATTTTCATTGTAAAGAGCACTGGTAACACAATAATAAATGGTCTGTTCTTTATGAGAAAAAATATCCGCCGAAAAAGAACAATCTGCGGTGGGGTCGATTTCGTATGCACCGTTTACAACGTTGGTTTTATCATAGTTAAGAATATAATTGGTATTATAAATAACCCCTGCTTTGAAAACATCCAATTTTTCAACCGATTTTTTCAAAATATCCAAAGCATCTTTGGCGTTAATAACACCATCGGCGGTAACGTCACCCAAAATAGTTTGCTGCTCGGTAAAACATATTTTTTGAACCGAAACCTTCAAAACTTCCAATGCATCCTTGGCATTGATTTGTTGGTCAAAGTTTACATCACCGTAGTATACGTAATCTACTCCGTATTCTCCCGATGGGTCAGTCTGTGCCAAAACCGGAGGAATCACGGAACAGGTGGAAAACATCAGTATAATCAACAGAGAACATATCACTCGTTTCACAAAGATTCCTCCTTTATATTCGGTTGCTTATCCTCTTGGTTTACTGTATCACAAACAACAATGAAATGCAACACGTTGAAAGAAAGATACATGAAAGCTATTCGTATTAAAATCACAGTAAAGCCGTGTATATCCCTTGGGGGAATAACGGGCTATCCCCTTATTGCACCAAGCCGAAGAAAAGAACATACAATGCTACCGCCTTGATACCATACCAAGCCTTCGGCTTGGATAAAAAAAGAACGACTCCGCAGAGTCGTTCTTTTTTTTGGTGGAGATAAGGGGGATCGAACCCCTGACCTCTTGACTGCCAGTCAAGCGCTCTCCCAGCTGAGCTATACCCCCGAACAGATATGTTCGTTTCAACGAGGTATATACTACCACACTTATTTTAAAAATGCAAGTACTTTTTTCAAATTTTTTGAAAAATTATTTACACCCGTTGCATCCGGCACATTTTCCGTCATCATGGGTGGTGCCCAAGAACTCTTTCAGGGCTTCCCTTGCCCCGTAAATGCCAAAGGGAGAAAGAAAAACTTCCTTTCCTTCTTCCGGTGTTTCGGGCAAAAAACCTGCTTTTCGCAGTACAACCAGTTGTGTCATGATTTCATCTACAGAACACCCTGACGCTTCTGCCAACGTTTCAGGGGTTTTTGCAGAAGTTTTCAGTTCTTCAATGATCTGCAAGCGGGTTTTATTGGCAAGGGTATTGGTAATTTCATAAATCAAGTTGATTTGCGCTTTGGTTTCCATACAATCACCTTATAACAAGAAATATTGGGGTTACCGCATAAAAAGCAGTAACCCCGATCACAATCGTTTAGGTCAGATCCTGAACGTACAAAGTACGAACACCATCGTTTTCTTTGGCTTCTTTTCTTTGTTTCAGGAATTTTTCTGCCACTTGGGGGAACAAAGCATAGCTCAATACGTCTTCATCACAAGTTGCCAGATCCCCTGCTTGTTCACGGTACCCTTCCAATTCGGGAGAAAGCAAATCAGCAGGACGGCAGGTAATTACTTCATCATCACCAATGCATTTCTTGCGAACGTCTTCGTTCACTTCACCGGGCAAACGGCCGTATTCCCCACGAAGCAACCCTTTGGATTCTTTGGGGACCATTTTGTAGCGTTCTCCGCCGATTACGTTCATAACCGCCTGAGAACCAACGATTTGGCTGGTGGGGGTTACCAAGGGAGGATACCCGAAGTCTTCCCGAACACGGGGAACTTCAGCCAGCACTTCGTAGTATTTATCTTCTGCCCCTGCTTGTTTCAACTGGGAAAGCAGGTTGGAAAGCATACCGCCGGGTACCTGATACAGCAAGGTATTGGGGTCAACGTTCAAAACCTTGGGATCCAAAATACCTTGGGCTTTCATTTTGTCGGCAATACCACGGAAATAGGCGGCGGCATCGCTGAGTTTTTCCAGGCTCAAGCCGGTATCGCGGTTGGTTCCCTGCAAGGTAGCAACCAAAGCTTCGGTGGAAGGTTGGGCAGTACCGTTGGCAAAGGGAGAAAGGGCACAGTCTACAATATCAACACCGGCATAAGTTGCCATTAAATAAATCATATCCCCGATCCCTGCGGTATTATGGGTATGCAGGTGAATGGGAGCACTGACTTTTTCTTTTAATTTTTTCACCAGACTGTAAGCATCCATGGGAAGAAGCAGGTTTGCCATGTCTTTAATACAAATCA
Source organism: Acutalibacteraceae bacterium (assembly GCA_045593325.1). Lineage (GTDB taxonomy): Bacteria > Bacillota > Clostridia > Oscillospirales > Acutalibacteraceae > UMGS1484. The sequence goes on from JAZNWL010000041.1 coordinate 40,420, forward strand.
CGTCGGCGCCCATTTCTTCCAACTGCATTGCCAGGTTGACAAAATAGTCTTCACTATGCACGGGGCTGGTGGTATAAGAAATAGCAGCTTCACAGGTACCGCCATAGCGTTTTACACTTTTCATGGCGGCTTCCATGTTTCTGGGGTCGTTCAAAGCGTCGAATACACGAACTACGTCAATACCGTTTTCAATGGACTTTTTGCAGAAAGCATCCACCACGTCGTCGGCATAATGTTTATATCCCAGAAGGTTCTGACCCCGAAGGAGCATTTGCAAGGGAGTTTTGGGCATTGCTTTTTTCAAAGCACGAAGACGTTCCCAGGGATCTTCATTCAGGAACCGCATACAGGCATCAAAAGTTGCCCCGCCCCAACATTCCAATGACCAGTAGCCCATATTATCCAACATTTCGCAGGCAGGTAACATATCTTCAGTACGCATACGGGTAGCGGCTTGAGACTGGTGAGCGTCCCGCAAAATGGTATCGGTAATACCCAAAGGTTTTTTTATCATATCCATTTGAGAATTCCTCCTAACCTAAAATAGCGATCAAGGCACCTGCGGCAATGGCAGAGCCGATAACTCCTGCAACGTTGGGACCCATAGCGTGCATCAACAAGAAGTTGGAAGGATTTTCTTTTTGACCAACCATTTGAGAAACACGGGCAGCCATAGGAACAGCAGAAACGCCGGCAGAACCAATAAGGGGATTGATTTTGTTTTTGGTGAACAAGTTCATAAACTTGGCAAGCAATACACCACCTGCCGTACCCATGCTGAAGGCAACAACGCCCAATGCCAGAATGAACAAGGTCTGAATATTCAGGAAATTTTCAGCGGTAGCAGTTGCCCCAACCGAAACCCCTAAGAAGATTGTAACAATATTCATCAATTCATTTTGAACTGTTTTGCTCAAGCGTTCGGTAACACCACATTCTTTAAACAGGTTACCAAGCATTAAGCAACCAATCAAAGGAGCAGCAGAAGGTACAATCAAAGCTACCAGAATAGTAACCACGATGGGGAACAAAATCTTTTCGGTTTTGGAAACAGGGCGAAGCTGTTTCATCACGATCTGACGTTCCTTTTTGCTGGTTAACGCCTTCATAATGGGAGGCTGAATTACAGGAACCAGAGCCATATAGGAATAGGCGGCAACAGCGATAGGCCCTAACAAATCGGGAGCCAATTTGGAAGTAACGAAGATAGCGGTAGGACCGTCTGCCCCGCCGATGATCCCGATGGAACCGGCTTGCATAGCATCAAAGCCCAGGAAAATAGCGCCAACAAAGGTAATGAAAATACCAAGTTGAGCAGCGGCACCCAAAAGCAGGCTTTTGGGATTGGCAATCAAGGGAGCAAAGTCGGTCATGGAACCAACTCCCAAGAAGATCAAACAGGGATAGATTCCCAATTTAACCCCCAGATAGAGGTAGTCCAACAAACCGGCGCTGATGCTGAAAACATTGGTAGCCAAAAGGGTTTCGCCCATATACAGGCCGGTTTCATTGGATACAAGACCTGCCATATCCACAACGATATTGGCTTGTTCCGCCAACACTTCACCGGTGGTGGAAACCACTTGACCCAGTTGATTAAACACAGCGGCAGTATCGATGTTCATGCCGGACAAATGGCCAAATAGGTAAGAGCCAACGGTTACGTCACCTGTTTCGTAAATTTTGAAATAATTGAGCATGGCAGGGTTTAAGTCCACCGAGGAGACCATTTCGGCACCGCCGAACAATTCCCAGTTGGTGTGACCGCCGGCAAACAGATCTGAATGGTACATTTCTGCCCCGGGCAGATTGGTAAGCAACATACCAATGGCGATAGGTAACAACAAAAGCGGTTCGAACTTTTTAACGATTGCAAGATAACATAAAACACAGGAAATTAAAATCATCACAATACTTTTCCAGTCTTGTGCCAACATGTAAAATCCTGTATCTTTCAAAAAATTTAAAATGGATTCTACCATTATATTTTCCTCCCTATACAGGATTATTAGCCTAAAACACAAAGAACAGCGCCGGTATCAACGGTGGAACCAGCAGAAGTATTCACCGAAAGAACGGTACCGTCGGCAGGAGCCATAATTTCATTTTCCATTTTCATAGCTTCCAGAATCATGAGAACGTCACCTTTTTTCACAGCGTCCCCTGCTTTTACATTAACCGACAAAATGTTGCCGGGCATGGGAGCAGTAATGGTTTCACCGCCAGCGGCAACAGGAGCAGGAGCGGCAGGTGCGGGTGTTGCAGCAGGAGCGGGGGCAGCAACAGGGGCTGCGGCAGGTGCGGGAGCGGCGGCGATTTCTGCGCCTTCCACCACTTCCAGAGTAATTTCATACAAGGTTCCGTTTACATTTACTTTATATTGTTTCATAGTAATCACCTTTTCTTTCAAAGATTATAATTTTTTCAAAGAATGAATGCGAATGCCGCTGACATCTGTTCCCAGTTCTTCGGCAACAGCCACCGAAATGGCGGCAATGAGTTCTTGCTTATTTTCAATGGGTTGTTGTGCTGCAGGCGACACCATGGGAGCTTGTACAGGGGCCGGGAGTTCATCGGATTTTTTCCCTACCAACATCCCCATAATTTTGCAAACAAAAATCAAAAGAATTAAGCCTACAAAAACCGTTCCAATCCCCATTGCGCAAACAAACAAAACGTTGTGTTCGCCACTGACGAAGTTTTCCAAGCCAATATTAAAATCTAACACTTGTTTCACCTCCTAAGGTGCGTATTCATTTAATGTTTATTTTTTAGCCCAACTGTCTTTCAGGGCAACTGTACGGTTAAATACCAAGGCGTCCTCGGTGGAATCGGGGTCCACACAAAAATACCCTTGGCGCATAAATTGGAAGGTTTCCCCCACTTTTGCCGAAACCAAAGAACGGTCAATTTTACAGCCGGTTAAGGTTTGGATGGAATTGGGGTTTAAGTTTTCGGTAAAATCGCTGACACCCACTTCGTTGGAGGGGTTTTCCACCATAAACAAACGGTCATACAAATTCACGGTGACGTCGGCACAGGCGTCGGCGGAAACCCAGTGAAGGGTACCTTTCACCTTTCTGCCGTCAGGACTTTCCCCGCCGTAACTTTCAGGATCGTAAGTGCAATGCACAGCGATGATATTGCCGTTATCGTCGGTATCCACCGAGGCAAATTTCAGGAAATATGCCCCTTTCAGACGAACTTCACGGGCAGGGCAAAGACGGAAAAAGCCTTTGGGCGGTTCCATGGCAAAGTCGTCTTGTTCAATGTAAACCTCTCTGGAGAAGGTTACGGAAGTTTTACCCAGTTCCGGTTTATTGGGATTGATATCCACTTGGATTTCTTCGGTTTTTCCTTCGGGATAGTTATCAATAATTACCTTTAAGGGACGAAGAACCGCCATAGCACGGGGAGCATTTTGATTTAAATTATCCCGAACACAGGCTTCCAGCAAAGCAAAGTCTACTACAGAATTGGCTTTGGCAACCCCAATGCGTTCACAGAAATCCCGAATAGCTTCTGCAGGATACCCGCGACGGCGCAAGCCGCAAATGGTTGCCATACGGGGGTCATCCCACCCGGAAACAATACCGTCGGTAACCAATTTCAAACATTTCCGTTTACTGGTTAAGGTATAGTTCAGATTCATACGGGCAAATTCAATTTGCCGTGAGGGGTTTTCCAGTCCAAGGGTTTGCAAAAACCAGTCATATAAAGGACGATGGTTTTCAAACTCCAAAGAACAAAGAGAATGGGTTACCCCCTCTTTGGTATCTGAAAGAGGATGAGCAAAGTCGTACATGGGATACACGCACCATTTATCCCCGGTGCGGTGATGATGGGCTTTCAGCACCCGATAAATCACAGGGTCCCGCATATTCAGGTTGGGAGAGGCCATGTCGATTTTAGCACGAAGCACACGGGAACCGTTTTCAAATTCCCCTTCGGTCATGCGACGGAACAAATCGTGGTTTTCTTCCACACTGCGGTTACGGTAAGGGCTTTCTTTCCCGGGTTCGGTTAAGGTGCCCCGATATTCACGAATTTCATCGGCAGACAAATCGTCCACGTAAGCCAGACCCATGTCAATGAGTTTCAAGGCACATTCGTAAATAAAATCAAAATAGTCGGAAGCGTAATACAGGTTGTCCCATTTGAATCCCAACCATTCAATGTCTTCCTTAATGGCATCTACATATTCGGTGTCTTCCTTTACGGGGTTGGTGTCATCCAACCGCAGATTACAGGTGCCACCGTATTTTTCTGCAGTACCAAAGTCAATGCAAATGGCTTTGGCGTGACCGATATGCAAATACCCGTTGGGTTCCGGCGGAAAACGGGTTTGCACATGGGAGTATACGCCGTCTTTTAAATCTTCATCAATAAATTCGTGAATAAAATTAGAAGATTCTTTGATCATTTCTTCCATGATTCTTGCCTACCTTTATTATAAACTTTTTGGAGTTTTTTATTTTTCAAAAAATGCAATGGCATTTTCCATACGTTGTTTGCACTCTTCTTCCCCTAACAACTGCATGATGGCATACAAATCAGGGGTATTGCGACGGCCTGTAATTGCCAGACGAACCATGGTGCTTACGTCCCCCACGTGACCTTTGAAGGAGTCGGGGTCTTTTTTATATGCTTTTACGTCGGGGCTGTATCCCAATGCGGGGCAGATTTCTTTCAAACCGGCAAACCAACCGTCTTTATCCACCTGATGATGATAAGTCTTCAGGTATTCCCCCAACACCAAAGCCGCATCGGCAGGAACAATATTTTCAGGCAATTCGTACTGTGTGGGTTTTTCAAAGAAATATTCGGTGTAGTCAATGGCGTCTTTCCAGCAAGCCAGGTCCTTTCGGGGTTTGGCACCGCCACGGTCAATGGAGAAGATTCCCACGGTAAATGCAGGATCGCGAGCCAGTTTGGCATGGAAATCCGCTTGATATTTTTCAGCCCACTTAGTGACGCTGTCAGCAACGGTTTGTCCGTCCATACGGGAAATGACGTTTTTGCTGACGTCATTGAATTTCACCAAATCCACCAATGCCCCGGACGAGGACATTTTTTTCAAATTGAAGGGGAAGGATTCCTGAGGAGCATCCCCATTGGCACGGCGCCATTCTTCGTAGTTGGAGTTGGCTAAGGTCAACAGATATTCCCGAACCGAAGCAGCGGGATACCCTTGTTCAAAATAATAGGAAACTGCAGCTTCCGGGTCTTTCCGTTTGGAAAGTTTCCGTTTCCCGCCGTTTTCTTCCTTCATAAGAGGAGCAATATGAGCGTATTTGGGTGGTTTGAAACCCAACAATTTAAACAGTTGCAAATGAATGGGCGCAGAGGCGATCCATTCATCCCCACGGACAACGTGGGTGGTTCGCATTAAATGGTCATCCACCGCGTGGGCAAAGTGATAGGTGGGAATCCCGTCAGACTTTAACAATACGATATCCTGATTGTTTTCAGGCATTTCAATTTTGCCTTTAATCATATCATCAAAAATAGCTTTACCTTCTTGGGTGCCGGGGGATCGCAACCGCAAAACGTAGGGTTTACCTTCCGAAAGCCGTTTTTGAATTTCATCCAAAGAAAGGTTGCGACAGGCGGCAAACTCCCCGTAATACCCAGGAGTCAACTTTTCCGTTTCCTGTTTTTCCCGCAAGGCAGAAAGTTCATCGGCAGTGCAAAAGCAAGGATAGGCATATCCTGCCAGGGTCAACTCTTTGGCGTAAACATGATATAATTCTTTCCGATGGCTTTGACGGTAAGGGCCATAATCCCCTTTTTCTTCCGTTTCCCCTGCGGCGCCTTCATCCACCGTAAAGCCGAAACTTTCAAGGTCACTCAAAATGGCGGTTACGCCACCTTCTACTTCCCGTTTTTTGTCGGTATCTTCAATACGAACGTAGAAAATGCCATTGGTGGTATGGGCAGTACGTTCACTGATAAAGGCAGAGAACAAATTTCCCAAATGCATAAACCCGGTGGGACTGGGAGCATAACGGGTTACCCTTGCCCCTTCGGGCAAGTTTCTGGCACTGTACTTTTCTTCCAGTGCGGCGGGAGTGGGCAACTCATTGGGAAATAATAAGTCAGCCAGTTGCTTAAATTCCTGTTGATTCATAGCAGGCAAATCCTTTCCAAAAAGGCAGAAAAACTTGAAAAAACAAATTTAACCCCATTTTCATACTATCTATAGTATTATGGCAGAAAATGGCACAAATTGCAAGTGTTTTTTCACATTTCGGTTTGAAATTTTTGCTCCCCCTTCTCCCCTTTTAAACGATTGACATTCCCGGCAGAATATGATATATTATTTATTTGTAAAGAATGAGGATTATTATGAACGAGGATGTTATATGAAATTAATCATTGTTCGTCATGCGGAACCCGATTACGCAAACGATTCCTTAACCGAAAAAGGACGGCGGGAAGCCACCTTGCTTGCTGACCGATTGGGTTGTTTGAAACAGGTGAAAGGGTTCTATTCTTCCCCCTTAGGTCGCGCTATGGAAACGGCCATCCCTTCTGCGAAACGGTTAGGGGTTGAACCTGAAATATTACCGTGGCTTCAAGAATTCCGAGGAAAAATTTTGGATCCCGAAACCAAGGAAGAACGAATCCCCTGGGATTTAAAGCACCAATTTTGGAAAGCCAATCCCCTGCTTTTGGATGAAAACCTGTGGACGGAACAACCATTGATGACCTCCTCCACCCCCAAAGTAAAGGACGTTTACCAAGAAACCTGCAAAGGGTTACGGGAATTGCTTGCCCGTTACGGATATACTGAAGAACAGAATCGCATGTTCCGTTGTGATAATAACCAAGAAACAACCGTTGTTCTGGTTTGTCACATGGCACTGGCAATGGCCATTGTTGGGTATTTGACCCGCATCTCTCCTTTTGCGTTATGGCACGGTTTCTGTATGCCTCCCAGTTCGGTCACCACCCTGGTTACCGAAGAACGCACCAAAGGCCTTGTTTCGTTCCGATGCTTTCAAATGGGTGACACTTCTCATTTAGCAGTTAGGGACGAGCCCCCTTCCCGCATGGCCATGTTCCAGGAAGTTTTCACAGGAACCGACCATACCAATGCAACCTGAACAACAGTTGAAAATCCTGTTGTTTTTATAGTACAATATTTGTTAACATAGAGTTAGGTGGTTTAAGTTATGTCAGAACAAAAAAAGATGGTAGAAGAAATTACCTCTATGGAGGTTGATTTCGCCAAATGGTATACCGACGTTGTAAAAAAAGCCGAACTGGTGGATTATGCCAGTTCCAAAGGATGCATGATCATCCGTCCTTACGGCTACGCCATTTGGGAAAACATTCAAAAAGATCTGGATAGCCGTTTCAAGGCTTTGGGGCATGAAAACGTAATGATGCCTATGTTCATCCCTGAAAATTTGTTGCAAAAGGAAAAAGACCACGTAGAAGGTTTTGCTCCTGAAGTTGCCTGGGTTACCCACGGGGGTAGTGAAAAATTAACTGAACGGTTATGCGTTCGCCCCACTTCTGAAACCCTGTTCTGTGAACACTATGCCAATATTATTCAATCCTATCGGGATCTGCCTAAACTGTATAACCAATGGTGTTCGGTTGTTCGTTGGGAAAAAACAACCCGTCCTTTCCTGCGCACCACTGAATTTTTATGGCAAGAAGGCCACACCATGCACGAAACCGCCGAAGAAGCCTTGCAAGAAACCGAACAAATGCTGAACGTATATGCTGATTTCTGCAAAGAAGCCCTGGCAATTCCCGTGGTTAAAGGCCGCAAGACCGACAAAGAAAAATTTGCCGGTGCCGAAGCCACCTATACCATTGAAGCCATGATGCACGACGGAAAAGCTTTGCAAAGCGGTACCAGCCACTATTTCGGTGACGGTTTCGCCCGTGCTTTCGACATTGAATTTGTGGACCGCAACAATAAATTGCAATATCCCCATCAAACCTCTTGGGGTATGTCCACCCGTATCATCGGTGCTATCATCATGACCCATGGGGACGATAACGGCTTGGTTCTCCCCCCTGCAGTTGCTCCCATTCAGTTGATCGTAATTCCCATTGCCGCTCACAAACCCGGTGTTACCGAAAAAGCCACCGAAATCTGCGACAGCCTGAAATCGGTTTGCCGTGTAAAAATGGACAACAGCAAACAAACTCCCGGTTGGAAGTTTGCAGAATATGAAATGAAAGGGGTTCCCCTTCGTTTGGAAATCGGACCCCGTGATATTGAAAATAACTGCTGTGTCTTGGTTCGCCGTGACAATGGTGAAAAAATCACCGTTTCTTTGGATGAACTTACCACAGTAATCCCTGAACTTTTGCAAAAGGTTCACGACGGTTTGTATGAAAAAGCCTTGGCAAGACGTGAGTCTATGACCTATGATGCCACCACCCTGGACGAAATGATTGACATTGCTCAAAACAAACCCGGTTTGGTTCGTGCTATGTGGTGCGGCGATTTGGCTTGCGAAGAAGCCATTAAAGAAAAGGCAGGGCTGACCTCCCGTTGTATGCCCTTTGAACAAGAACAAATCGGCGATGTTTGTCCTGTTTGCGGTAAACCTGCAAAAGCCATGGTTTATTGGGGCAAACAATACTAAGAAGGAGGATATGATATGTATACCACTCATATCAAACGAACCGTTATTCTCTTTATCGCATGTTTAACCATGTTCAGTTTGTGCTTTACCATGCACATTTCCGCCACCACCCCTTCGGAATCCACCGAAAACACTTCCACCGATACCTTGAGTTCCGAAGAAGTGTCGCAAGACCCTTCTGCTACGGATCCTTCCTCGGAAGAAACCACTGCTTCCTCAACCGAAGACAGTGAGGCAGAGTCCACCGAAAGTACCGATTCTGCTGTGAGTGATGAATCCTCTGAAGAATCCGCCGAAAGCGGAGATTCTTCTGTTGTGGACAGTGAAGTTTACATGAGTTCAGTTCCCATTTCTTCGGGAGAAGTCAGTTCCTTGGTGGTGGAACAGGTAAGCCAAGGGGGCGCACCTGATGCCACCTATGAATCCGAATGGAACGCCAAACAAAGTTATGTTTATGAAGGTTCTTATGCAGGACTAAGTTCCGACACTGCTTCTGAAGAAGAAAAAGAAGAAATTCAAACCACCAACCAAAGTTCCACCGCTCAACGATATGCCAAGTATGCCAAAATCGGCATGATTGTTTTCGGACTGCTCACCGTTGGTTGCATTGCCTTTTTGATTTACTATAACCTGAAAGTGAAAAAATCAAAAAAATTGCATCCTGAATGGTATCCTCAAAAAGAAAAGGTTGTTCCCAAACACGGGAAACACTAAAAAATGAAACAAAAACACCGCTGAACATTCAGCGGTGTTCTTTTTATGACTATAATGTTTTGGCAAAAGCAAGCAAGGCTTCTTTGTTGTTTTCAACAGTGCCTTCCATTACTGAAAACAGCAAGGTATTCAAAACCTTTCCCAGTTCTTCCCCTTTGGGGAGCCCCATTGCCATCAGGTCTTTTCCGTTTACTGCCAACTCTTTTAATGAACAACATAGATTTTGGTGTTGAATCATAGAAACATATTCTTCAAAAAGCGTACTATCTACATCGTTTGCCTGAAACAAAATGATCATTGTTTCCACGCATTTCATACCATAACGAAACACCCATTTTCGAGTTTCAAACAAAGTGTTCGGTGGCATTTGGGTTTGCAGAAACACCAAAGGTTCTATCTGTGCTGTTAATTCATTGGAAGCCTTCAACTGTTGCATAAACCCTTTAACATCGGGATGATGTTTTAACAAAACCGCATACCGAAACATAGGCATTGCAGGAACTTGGTATAACAAAGAAATATTCTGTTTGTTCAAAGCAAACAAGGGCGAAAGAATATGAGCATACTCCTTCAAAACCAAGGAAACACCTTTTCCGCAAAGCAGCTTGGTAAACTCCACAAAAACCCGTTCCATTGCCACTTTTTGCAATGTATTGCACAAGATTTCCATGGCCGAAACCAAAGAAGGTTCCAAAGAAAACTCCAAGGTAGAAGCAAAACGAAGTCCACGAAGAATACGCAGGGCATCTTCCGAAAGCCGAAGCATAGGGTCTCCCACACAACGAATCACACCCTGCTTTAAATCTTCTCTTCCCCCGTATAAGTCTACAAGACCTCTCTCCGGATGATACGCCATGGCATTGACGGTGAAATCCCGACGAGCCAAATCTTCCTGCAGTGACGAAGTAAACCGAACTCCGTCAGGGTGACGGCTGTCGGAATAAGTGCCATCTACACGGTACGTGGTGATTTCCACAGGATGCCCCCCACTAATGACAGTTACGGTGCCATGCTTAATGCCTGTTGGAATAGTACGATAATCGGCAAAGCAGGTTTGAATTTCTTCAGGGGTGGCGCCGGTACACACGTCGAAATCTCCGGGTACCAGCCCCAACAACATATCCCGAACGCAACCGCCCACAACGTAGGCTTCAAATCCATTTTTATTCAGTTGTTCCAAAACTGTTAACACATAGGCGGGCAGTTGAAAATTCATAGGCTTTTCTTACTTAATGGTGATGGAAAAACCGGTTTCATAGGTTCCGGCAGGAGCCAAATGAATCATATCCCGTTTGGTTTCCAAATCGTCTAACTTGCCATCGTAAGCAGGAATACCAAGCCAGGGTTCCAGGCAAATATAGGGAGCATCCGATTGGGGCTTGTGCCAAAGTCCCAGATATTTGGTGTCGTCACCCCAGGCAACGGTTACCGATTTGGACCCTTTGGGAGATTTTAAAGTAATCGAAGAATCCATATCCTGCAGGAAAATGGCATCGAAGCTGAACAAATCGTGACTCAAAGGCAAACGGATATCATCTTCCAAAGCAAAAGGATGGGTTTCGCCGGTAATCAACAAAGCGGGACTGAATTCCAATTCGTTGGGTTTGCAGGGGTTGGCAAATTCCACCACATAATCATTAAAGTTGAGGCCTTCTTCCAGGGGAACACAGAAGCCGGGGTGACCACCCAAGGTGAAAATCAAATCTTTGGTATCGGTGTTGACCACTTTGAAATCCACGAAAACGGTGTCCCCTTCCAGACGGTAACCAACGTACACTTTAAAGCCAAAAGGATATTGAGCACGGGTTTCGGCAGAATCCACCATGGAGAAAAGGATAGATGTGTCGGATTTTTCTTCCACAGTCAAATCGGTATCCCGCAAGAACCCGTGAATTTGCATATCATAGGTTACCCCTTGATAGGTATATTTTCCTTCAAACAAACGACCACAGATGGGGAACAAATGGAAAGCACGGTTTGCCCAGTATTCGGGGTTGCCTTGCCACAGGTATTCGCCATTGTCGGCTTTGGTACGGATGGACATCAATTCCCCGCCAAGAGAGTCAATGTCAACAATGAGCTTGTCATTTTGCAAAGTGTGTAACATAATTATTCCTCCGATTTTATCATTGAAATTCTTTTAATATCCAATCTTTATAAACACGAAAAGCAACAGGAAGTGCCATTTCATGTAAGATTTCATTAGGAGATACCCAAAGGAAACGGTCATCACAGGTATCGCATTTGGCATATACCCCCTGCATGTGCCATTCCACGTGGGTAAAAATATGAACCGACGGTTCTAAAGGTTGCGGGTTGGAAAGTGACAGAGCCAGCGCCGAACCCCATTGTTCCTTTGGTAAGGCACAGTCCACGTTGGGAAGTTCCCACATTCCTGAAAGCAACCCTTTTTCAGGACGGCGCCGCAATGCAAATTTACCGTTACATTCCAAAACAAACACAGTCTTCTGCTGAATTTTCCGTTTCTTTTTCTCAGTTCTCACAGGAAGTTCCTGGGTAATATTCTCACGCTTGGCAACACAATGCTCTGCCACGGGGCATTGCTCACAACGAGGGGCTCCATTGGGAATACAAACTGTTTCCCCCATTTCCATCAATCCTTCGGTGAAATCCCCTGCATCAGTTCCTGTGGGATATATCTCTTTCAACAGCTGGGTAATTCGTTTTTTTACCGAGGTTTGGGTAATATCTCCGTAATCCCCTGTTATACGGGTCACCACCCGTAAAACGTTGCCGTCCACAGCAGGCTCCGGCTGACCGAAGGACATGGAAGCAATGGCACCTGCGGTGTAGTCCCCAATACCGGGCAAGGCTCGCAATTCCTTGGCGGTGACGGGCAGTTGACCGCCATATTCTTCCATTACTTTTTGTGCCGCTTTCTTTAAATTCCGCACACGGCTGTAATACCCAAGACCTTCCCATAATTTCATCAAACGGTCATCCGACACCGTTGCCAGGTCCTCAATGGTGGGAATTTCCTGCAAAAAACGGTGATAATAAGGAATCACCGCTTCGATGCGGGTTTGTTGCAACATAATCTCCGAAAGCCAGGTGTGATAGGGTGACGGGTCCAGCCGCCAAGGGAGATCCCGTTTATGCTCACGGTGCCACATTACAATAGGCTGCACAATTTTTTCGGTTTCCATTGTTTTGGCACCTCCCCTGCTCATATATAATTATCATATCACATTTCAAAGGTTTTTTCACTATAATTTATAAAGATTTTAAAAAAAGATTGCTATCCAAAGGGATAGCAATCCATCATTACAAACAACTTGCTTTTTCCAAAGCATCGTCGATATGGTTGCAGAAGTTTTCTGCGCCAACCGCTTCCACAAACCCGGCTTTTTCCATTGCTCGCATAGGTTGCTCGTTCACGTGAGAAAGAATTAAGCGAACGTTCTTTTCTTGGCATTTGGCATACACCTGTTCCAAAGAATTCATGGCGGTAGCGTCAATGGCCGGAACACTTCTCATACGAAGAATCAAACACTTGGTATAATCTTTCAACTGGATATCCAAGATTTTGTCCGCCGCCCCGAAGAACATGGGACCTGAAATTTCATAAACCCTTATGTGCCCGGGAACCACCCGCAAATCGATGCTGTCTTCATCTTTTGCAGAGTCCACATACTTCCAGCCGGTTACCGAGGCTTCTTCACTCATACGTTTCATGAACAGCATGGCCGCCAGAACCAAACCCACTTCAATGGCAATGACCAAATCGAACACAACGGTTAAACCGAAGGTGATAACCATAACAATAGTGTCGCTTTTGGGAGCGGTTTTGATAATGTGAACGAATCGTTTCCACTCACTCATATTGTAAGCAACCATAAACAAAATGGCGGCAATGGTGGGCATGGGAATGAGCCCTGCATAGGGAATAAAGAACAGAAGCACCAACAGCAAAACTACCGCATGCACCATCCCTGCAATGGGGGTGCGACCACCGTTTTTAGCATTGGCGGCGGTACGGGCAATGGCGCCGGTGGCAGGAATCCCACCGAACAAAACCGAAGCGATGTTCCCTGCCCCTTGTGCCACCAATTCCATATTGGAATTGTGACGGGAATTTACCATACTGTCTGCCACCACACAGGAAAGCAACGATTCAATGGCGGCTAAAATTGCAATGGTAAAAGCATCGGGTAACACAGCAGTGATTTTGGCAAAACTAAAATCCATACCCGCAAAAGAAATTTTGGGAAGCCCTGCAGGAATGGTGTACAATTCCCCAATGGTGTAAACCCCTTCGTCCAACCCGGGGATAAATTGAACCATAAGCACGCCTGCCAAAACAGCAATCAAAGAAGGGGGCACTCGTTTTTCAAGTTTGGGGTAAACAATCAAAATCAACAGGCAAACCCCGCCCACCAAAAGAGCTTGGGGACTAAAGGTATCAATAAACTCAATATTGGCTTCAATTTTTTCAATAGTTTCGATAGGTTTAACCCCTGCACCGTATGTAATGCCCATAAAGTCTTTGATTTGCCCAATCAAAATGGTTACGGCAATGCCTGCGGTGAACCCTGTGGTAATGGTATAGGGAATAAATTTAATAAGGGACCCCAATTTGAAGATTCCCATTAAAATCAACATAACCCCCGCCAGCAGAGTGGCGATAAACAAGCCGTCCATTCCCTGGGTGGCAACTACCCCTGCAACAATGGTGGCAAAAGCGGCAGTGGGTCCTGCGATCTGTACACGGCTTCCCCCTAACAAAGAAACCACAAACCCTGCGGCAATGGCGGTATACACCCCTGTGGCAGGCTCCACCCCGGAAGCCAGTGCCAAAGCAATGGAAAGGGGCAAAGCAATAATGGCAACAATGATCCCGGCAACAATATCTTTTACCAACTGACCGCCGGAATAATTTTTCATACAAGAAATCAACTTAGGTTGTAAGGACTTCACTGTAACTTCCTTCTCTCTTTTCTTAAAATGAATCAAAACCTCGAAGATAATAGCACAATGGGTAGGAAAAGTCAATAATATAGGGTGTTCTCTTTTCAGAAAACACCCTTAAGGTTTATTCGAATTCCATGTTGGGATTATTCTTGACTTGAGTTGCCTGTGCAACAACGTCGAAGGTTACGTTAGAATCCTGGTACCGATTACCCGATACAGGGTCCATCACCACGTGGGCGGTAAGGACTTTGGTTTCCCCCACTTCCAGGCTTTCCCCACTGAGGAAAGGTGCATCCATGGTGAAGTTTTTCATGTCAGTACTATAGACCAATTCATCGCCATCATACAATTTGAAGATTAAAGCCTCTTGCAAAGCACCTTGTAAATTTCCCAGATACAAGCGATAGTACACAGGAACGGTACTGTCATTCCGAACGGTGAAATCTTTCACCAAGGTTCGACCGGGTTCCATTTGGAAATCACTTTCCAGGAAAATCCGTTCCCCTTCATTCAAAATGATCTTAACACGGGCTGTTTCGAAAAGGTTATCGTTTTCCGAAACGAAGGAAGCAACAAAAGCGTAGGTTGTAACCGCCCACATAACAAACAAAAGAACAACTGCAACAATGCTTAACCAAGCTTTATTTTGAGTCTTATTGTCGGTCATTTTCTTCTTCCTCCTTTCTACGTGTTACAAACAGCAGAATGAACAGCAACAAGGAGATACCGATAATGGCACCCCACAACATGGTGTTGAAAGAGTCTCCGGTTTCAGGCGAAGGATCCAATGCCTCGTCCCCTTCTTCTATGTACCAATGGAAGTCTGCCAGAAGTCGGGCGACCTGGTAGTCGTTCCCAACAGACGTATCCATAGAAACCTGGATCTTGTAAAATGCTTCATCATATTCAGCGGTGGTGGCAGGTAGTACTCTGGAATATTTGGTTCCGTTGATTTCGTTAAAAGTACCTTTACAAATTACGTCACCGGTTTGAGAGTTGGTAACCACAACATCCAGAACATCACCCAACTGACGGGTTTGTTCGGTAACTATGGCTTCAAACACCAAAGTAACAGGTTTGGTATGGTATGCCCGCAAGCAGAAATACCGAATTTCAACATCCCCGGGAACCATGTTCCGCACTTCAAATTTCCGATTGCAATCGGGTTGCCCCTGGAAAAACTCAAGCAAAGGTGCCGTTGGTTGGGCAACCAAGCCGGAGGTTCCTGCCATACCGCCATCTTCACTGCCGGTGCCTGTGCCATCATCGACACTGCCGGCAGAACTGTCACCAATCTGGTTATTGGAAACAGTGACCGAATCCTGGGGTTTTACCAATATAGAGTAAAGTTTAAGGCCACCCAAAGCCAAAACCGAAAGAGATAACATACAAATTAAAACGATAATCAGTACTTTCAACGTTTTGTTTGTTGCTTTTGCCATGCCTTACCTCACAACCTTTATGTAAAATTCAATGGAAATATTACAATACTACACATACATTCTATCATATCAAAACCACAAATTCAAGAGATAAGTGAGCCCAAAAAAGGAAAAATATCAATATTTTTTAAAAACAAGAATGGAAGTTCTTATGAAAGCTCTTGCTTGCCAAATATTTTCTCGACCCTTGTGTCAATGAGCCAGAATAAAAAGCAACCCATCCCGTAACAAAAAATATCCGGGAAAGAAAAGGATGCCCCCAAAACGATACGGAAGAAGGTGTTATCTTCCAATCCCAAGAGAGAAACAAGGTTAAAATACTGCCCCACTTCCACCAAACAGGAAAACAAAAACACATAGACAGGCATCCACCCAAGTTTCACAGGGAAAAAGATGCGCACAAAACAGCAAAGCAAAAGGGTAACCAGAACGTCACCTCCGTAGGGTCTGATAAAAGAATCCTGCACGAATAAGGCTATCAATACTTCGGTCATCAAAAGAATCAAAAAGGAAATACCGTAGAGTATACGACGTTTACTATGAGCCAATTTCATTCACCGCCTTTCTGTGATTATACCACTCCCAAAGGAAAAGAGCAAGACGTGTGTCCTGCTCTTTCAACCATATCAGGATTTTTGAATAAACGGTGCAATTTGGGCTGTGTACTTATCACAAAAGGAGTTGATTGTTTCTTGGGATTTTACATAAAAATCGCTTTGGGAATCCATCAAATCCATTTTCTTTTGAGGGTCGAAAGAAACATTTTCCAAAATGGAAGAACACATGGAAAGCAACTCCTTGTTCATGGTTTCAAACAAGGAAATCCCTTTGGCTTGTTGTTCTTTGGAAAAGGATTGAGAAGACAACATTTGCACGAAAGGATCATAATACCCTGACCAAAAAGCACTTACAGACTTCTGACCTTTAAAAGACGGAGAAAGGATGTACCCGCCAAGGGCGTTTACATAAGGGTAATACGTTTTCAAGGATTCCACCGTATATCCGGCTTTATCAATTTTGTCCGCAACAGTATGTATTTGATTCCAATGAGTGAGATTGTATTCCCCGGCCTGCTCTTTCCAATAATTCTTTTGGTTGGTTAAGGAAACAAAACCGAAGCCAATACCAACAATCAAAAGTAAAACCATAACAATTACAATTACAGATTTCTTATTTGATTTGGTCACAACACCATCTCCCCTCTTTTCGTTATTATATAATAGCAGGAAGGATGCGTCAACAAGCCGTCTTATCTTTCTTTAGATCATGGCGGAACATGCCCAAGGCAATGGAGCCCAGAGTGAGGATCTCACAAAAAATGGCGCCCCAAGAACCCGCAGCAACGTTATAAATCAGCCATGCAGGGGAACTGACTAAACCGCATTTGCGCACGTCTGACGCATTTTTCAGTCGGAACCCGATATTCAATGCGGTCATACCCACAACCGGCAACAGTTCAATGATAAAATTCGATACGGTGGGTTCCACTCCAAACACGGTAAAGGTCAACACATACACACCGACGTAAGAGGTAACAAACCCAAGAAACCAAGGGAGTCTGTCAGCCTTAAGTTTCTCCTTAAACAGAAACACAATGGCGCGAAGAGTGGCAATCACATTAAGGATTCCCCCAACCCATGCTTCTAACAGCAAAAAATTAATGGCAAACAATAAGCCTCCCATCAGTTGCAGAGCAAGCACCGTCCCCTGCTTTTTTCCTTGGTAAGATAAAATATTGAAAATCATAGCGGCAATACCGATGATTTGGGCAATGATTTGAGTAAACGTCATACAATCCCTCTTTCGTTTTACGTATCACGAACATGGTGGTGGCAATTATTGAATGGTAATATTTACCCCGTTTACCTCAACCCCTTCGGCGGCACGAATTAAAATGTATTTCACCCCGTTAATTACTTGCGTAGAAACCAAATCGGTACGTTCGGGGTCAACTTTAATGGATACGCCGGGAGTTTCTAAATTGAATTTTTTTACATCCATAATATTTTTAGGAGTAACTTCGGCATTTTTGCCAAATTCCTCATCAAAGCGACTGCCGAAACGACTGATCCGTTCCCCATCTACACCGCAACATTCCAACATAGAAGACAAAGAATTTCTGGTTAGTTTCAAGGGCTGATCATTTTTAGCTGCTTTATGTTCTTCCATAAGTTCCGCAATTTGACCGTGTACCGAACGTACTGTTTCATAATCACAGGCATCCTCCAAGCCTTCATGCAAACAACGGTCAAAATTGGTTTTTTGGTCGTAAGAAGACTGGGGCAATTCCACGCCGAACAAAGCATCGATCACCTCGCTGTAAACGTTGGAAAGATCCCGTGTATAATACAACACGTTATAAATATTGGCTGTGCGGTCATCAAAAGTGGGAAACATAAAACCGATTTCAGGAGGTGCTAACACCATATTTTGGTCAATGGCACGGAAGGTACTGTCATAATCTCTGAAATACAGCCCTGCATTCAATGGTTTCACCGGGCAAACGGCACACACCATATAGGGAAACACGGTGGTGGAATCTTCTTTTTGCCCATCAGAAGTGTAAGAAAATACATCGTATTGGTCAAAGGCCAGTAAAATGGCATAATTTCCCTCAAAATGGACCGAAGAAATTACCCGTTGATAAAAAGTTTCCAGGGTACCCTCATCTTTTAATGCGGAATTGCGAAGGGCCATCAATAATTGATGTTTGTCTCCATCCAGCCCGTGATGGGCGGTAAATTCCAGATCCAACAGATTAGAGCCCAGCCCACCGGACAACGATTTTTTCATGATACCTAACAGTTTTTCATTTTCTTCCACAGAAGAGTTGACCATAGATTGATTGAAACGGGCAAAAATAGTCCCCTCGCCGTTCACTAAGCAACCTTTAATGCTTAAAATGTTGTTTTTGTCGGGACGAAACCGCTGACGAATCTCACGCAATTCTTTATCATTCATATATGATTCTCCTATTACTAATGATGATTACAGCACTAAATAAACTATTGAAGTTGATTATACCATAAAATCGACTTTCTGCAAATATAAAAAACAACAAATCAACCTACTGTTGAAAAAAAAGACAAACTATGATATGATACCCAACGGAGGCGAACAGAATGAAACAACCTACTCTTGCTATTTACGGCGATAGCATATCCATAAACTACGAAGGCGGCGGATGGCCACAAAAAATTGAATCTGTCATTGATTTCAAAACGATATATAACCATGCCATTGGCGGAAGCGGGCTTTCCCGTTCCACCCCCAATAATACCCTATCTTTATTGGACAAGGAAAACAATCTGCACCCGGATGCGGATATTGTTATCCTTTGGCACGGCACCAACGAATGGTATTGGGGATCCCCGGTGGGAAGTTGTGAAGAGGAAAGCGAAGATACCTTCGCAGGAGCAATTTCTTCAGCGGTTCACAAATTGCGACTTGTAAATCCCCACGTTAAAATTATTTGGATCACTCCCCTTTTCCGTCATCAACCGCCCAACAAAACCCAAAACACCAATGAGGCTTGGGACAGTAAAAACTGTGCAGGCTTTACTATGAAAGATTACGATGCTGTGATTTGGGAGCAAAGCAACCGTTTATGTTTCCCGGTGATTGACCTGAGAAGACTCACCAATTTTGGTGTGGAAAACAAACACATCTATTACCGAGACATTGCACATCCTTCGGAAAAAGGATTTGAGCTGATTGCCGACCTGATTGCACGGCATTTGAAACAATGGTATTTGTAAGGTGATGATACTATGGTAGTTTTATGGATCACACTGGGGCTTGCAATACTGCTTTTGGCGGCAGTTTTGGTTATTTCCTATATTTGTTTTCGCATGGCCTTTTACGTACCAAACCGTGACGCAGAAACCTTTGATGGTGAGGACGTACCCCAAGGCAAGATCTATGAGCCATTCAAAGAGAGCATGATAAACTGGACGAGAGAAACCGATGCCATGCCCCATGAGGAATTCTCCATTACCTCATTGGATGGACTAAAACTTTTCGGCAAGTATTATGAATACAAAAAAGGGGCTCCCATTGAGTTGATGTTTCACGGGTACCGAGGAACTGCCCGGCGGGACCTTTCGGGTGGCGTTCAGCGTTGCTTTCAACTGAAAAGAAGTGCACTCATTGTCAGCCAACGTTCCAGTGAAAAAAGCGAAGGCAACGTGATCACCTTTGGGATTCAGGAACACAAGGACTGCCTTGGTTGGATCAACTTTATGATAAACCATTTCGGGCCGGATGTAAAAATCATTTTAACAGGCATTTCTATGGGGGCTTCTACCGTGCTAATGGCGGCGGGAAAGCCTTTGCCTAAAAATGTGATTGGTGTTCTTGCAGACTGCGGTTATAACAGCCCAAAAGATATTATAAAAAAGGTCATAAAACACATGGGACTACCCCCAACACCCGGTTATTTCTTCGTGAAATTGGGAGCGCGTATCTACGGGCATTTTAATTTGGAAGAAACCTCTCCCGAAACAGCGATGAAAAACTGTACCGTTCCCGTTATCTTTTTCCATGGAGAAAGTGATGATTACGTGCCCTGTGAAATGAGCCAAATCAATTATGATGCCTGCCGTGGCAAGAAAAAGATCGTAACCGTTCCCAATGCAGGCCATGGTCTTTCCTATCTTGTGGATCCTGAAACCTATTTACAGTCGTTACGGGACTTCTTTGGTGAAGACGCATCGTACAAGGAATCATGAAAACCCACCGACTCTTGGTCGGTGGGTTTTATAAGTAACCAAACAAAACAAATTACCATTCACAATCCAAACTCAGGTTGTTCCATCGAAACGTAGCTTCTGTTTCCGGCATGTGCAACTGACATTCTCTATAATACGGTTTCTTCTTGGAATGGATAGCACATTGCCACATTTGTTCAAAATGGGACCTATACTGATAAATAAATTCTATCGTGCATTCATCATTGTTGATAGCGTTTAACAGGTCACTCATTTTCCATATTTCTACATTGGTTTTCTTGAAAATATTCCGTTCAAATACATGAACTATAATATCCTCAATACTTTCTATGGAAAAGTCAACAACTGCTGAATCTGTTCTATGGATTTTGGTCAATGCGCTATCGGTATGTTGCGGTTGCATCCTTTTTGATTTCACTCGGTACAGCGTTTTGACATTTAACAACAACAGCAGGCCGCACAAAGCGGTCTGCTGAAGTCGTTTAGAAGTTATAATTCCACAGGGAATTTATCGATTTTTCCAACTGCCTTTTTCAGGATATTGAGGGCATCAACGGCATCGGTTTTTCCATCACCGTTGGTATCGGCGGCTTTGAATTGCTCGTCGGTCAAATTAACTTTACCAACAGCCGATTTAAGTACTTCCAAAGCATCGACGGCGTTGACTTTTCCGTCACCGTCAATGTCACCAACAACATACTTATTAATAGAATCGTATGTCGCAGTATAAGCCTTGTTTCCGTTACATGCCACTACGCTACTATCCCAACCAGCGAATGTATATGTATATTCATCATCTTCAGGTTTGGTTGGAATATTAGGCGCTATAACAGTATCGCCGTAATGATAGGTCTTGCTTGACAATACAGTGCCATCATAATTCTTAAAAACCACAGTATAGTCGATATAATTAGGAGTATAGGTTGCAGTGTAGGTTGCATTACCCACACAAGTCACAACTGTCTTGTTCCAACCTGCAAAGGTGTAGGTATAAGTATTATCTGCAGATTTAGTAGGAGCACTAGGTTCGACAACAGTATCGCCGTAATGATAAGTCTCAGTAGCCAGGGTTGTTCCGTTCCAGTTTTTAAATACAATGGTATAATTAATATATGTTGGTTTGTAAGTTGCCATATATGTTGTATCACCAGCACAATCAACTATTGCATTATCCCAACCGGCAAAAGTATAAGTATAGGTGTTATCTGCCGCCTTGGTAGGATTAGTAGGTTCTGTTACCTTATCACCATAGCGATAAGTTCTGCTTGATATAACTGTATCGTTCCAATTTTTAAATACAACAGTATAGTTGATATAAATGGGCGTATAAGTTGCCGTGTAAGTTGCATTACCCGCACAGTCAACAACGGTCTTATCCCAACCTGCAAATGTGTAGGTATAGGTATTATCCGCTGTTTTGCTAGGATTTGTAGGCATTGTTACCTTATCACCATAATGATACGTTTTGGTTGATAAAACGACACCGTTATAATTTTTAAATATTACGGTATAGTCGATATAATTAGGTGTATAAGCTGCAGTGTAGATTGCATTACCGGCGCAGTTAGTTATTGGCTTATCCCAACCCGCAAAAGTGTAGGTATAGGTGTTATCCGCTACCTTTGTTGGATTTACAGGGGCTGTTATGCTATCTCCGTAATGATAATTTCTTTGCGATAAAATAGTTCCGTCACTATTTTTAAAAGTAACAACATAATTAATGTGGTTTGAATTATACGTAGCAGTATAAACCGTATCTCCCGTTACACTTGTCACTTTTTTATCCCAACCGGCAAACGAATAAGTATAGGTTGAATCTGATGCTTTACCGGGATCGTTAGGGATTTCAACCGTGTCACCGTAATGATAACTTTTTGTTGAAATAATTGAACCGTCATCATTTTTAAAGGTCACAGTATACTCTACAAATTCCGAAGTAAATACTGCTGTATATATTTTATTACCATCGCACGGACAAACTGAGCTATCCCATCCTGCAAATATGTATTTATATCGTGAATCAGATGGTTTTTGAGGAACATTAGAAGGAACTACAACAGTATCACCATAATGGTAAGTGTTGCTAAGCAACTCGCTACCATCATAATTTTTGAAAACAACAGTGTATTCTATTGGAGTTGATTCGTACACAGCGGTATACACTGCATCACCTTCACAAGATGTAACCTCTTTATCCCAACCGATAAAGGTATATGTATACGCATTATCTTTTCCACGAGAAGGTGCATCTGGCTCGGTTATAGAGTCACCCAGATAATAATATTCACTGCTCAAAATCGTTCCGTCATAATCCTTAAAAATAATCAAAGGTAAAAATTCTTGGCAATTTTGACATTGATTGTTCGCATAATCGTGTCCGGTAGCATCCACCGTCGCAAAGTCCTTCTGCACGTCGCATATGCTACAATGAATAGATTTTGAACCGGGGATTGTGCAAGTGGGTTCAACATCAATAGTGTATTCACTATTCCACTCGTGTGTATGCAAAGGAATATCAGTTGACTCCGCATATGTTCCGCCGAAAGCGTACATATCATTATCACCAGCTACATAGCCTGCTGAAAGGTGATGCTCACCTTCCACCGCAATCCATGTTGTAGATGCAGTTGCCGCAATCACACCATCAGCAGAAACGGCATCAGTAATAGAAGCAGTTGCAAACTCACGTCCGTCAAGTTTGAAAGAAATATATCCTTTTAGTTTTGGCGTTGTGATATTGCTCGTGCGAGAAATACGCACGTCCGCAATTATGTTTATCGTATCGTAACCGACACAATCCGAGGGATTTACAAGGATATCGTCTACTGTAACTGTGAATTTTCCGTTAGTATTATAGGTACCCTCGTGCTGATAAGCACCTTCACCTGTGACGGTGCAATTCTTAAATACAGGTAAAGAGACATTGGTTGCACGACCATACGTTGCAAATTCAAGTGTTCCGCCGGTCACTTCCAGCGTTCCTGGTGCACCGACGCCGTTATAATAACCGCCACCAATATCAAACCCATTTCCATCACCTTGTGCAAAAACATATCCACCATTTATTCTAACATTGAACCCGTCTTTTTGTTCGGCATTGCCTGCGCCTCCGATACCCGCACCATTAAATTTTCCGTATGCATAAACAGAACCACCGTTAACAGTCAAATTGCCGCAAACACCTGAGCCGCCGGTACTTGATAATTGTCCATCGCTGATAATAACATCATCCGCTACAATGCCGCAACCACTAATTCCTCCGTTACCGATGTTTCCTGAAATACCAGTAGTACCTTTGCCTTTTGAAGCAGAGCCATAAGAACCGCCTGTACCTTCGGAGCCACCGATACCAGCGTTGCCGGCACTAATTGTTATAGTTCCGCCAAATATTTTAACATTAGCTGAAGTAATGCCGTTGCCGCCATTGCCGCTATTACCGCCATTGCCGCCATTACCACCGTCACCACCCCAAGAGTTATAAGGTCCATAAATACCGTCACCGCCACGACCACCTGAACCACCATTACCGCCGCTACCACCATTACCACCTTTAACTTCGATGTTGCCACCCGAAATTTCTACAAGATTCGCAATAATACCATCGCCACCATTACCGCCGTTACCACCATTGCCACCGTCGCCGCCGTTGCCGCCAACATAGTTGCAAAATCCACCGTCTCCACCTGCACCACCGTCTCCGCCAGCACCACCGCGACCACCGCTTATTGTAATTTCCCCTCCTTTTATACACAAACAATTCGCAACAACACCGTTTCCACCATTGCTACCATTGCCACCGTTTCCGCCATTACCACCACCGAAACCTTGGGCAATCGAATACAGTGGTTCGCCATCCGAACCAGATTCACCTCTTTCGCCACTTTTTCCGTTACTTTTATAAATAGAAACAATACCACTCTCAATGTTGATATTGCTCGACAAACCATAAACACCTTGCATGATTTCCAATTTGCCGGTGTTTTCTGTCTCTTCGCTAAACAAGCTATCTAAAATAACAAACTCTGTAACTTCCGAAGCCAATATCATGTTGCTATTATATACCAATTTGTAACCATTCAAATCAATAGAATGACACAGAACCTCTATGGAACCGCTATATGTAACATCATTCCACAGAACAATATCCGCATTAGCAGTTGTCAATCCCGTCTCCAGTGTTTGCGCATCATAAATATTAACAATAGTGCTTTCAGCACTTGCGGTTACGCTAAACACCCCCGTTGGCATAATAGAAAACATTAGTATGACTGTTAATAATATTGCTAAATATTTTTTCATTTTATTTACCTTCCTTTACAGCAACAAGCGAATACTTATAATCACAAGTTAGTACGTATTTAATATTTTGATCTTTACCAAAATAATCGTTTAATCTTTCTATTATCCAATTAATTTTATATAAAACGCGCTCATCAACATATCTATAATCGAGATTTTCTATATATTTGCTGATACCATTTACACAATCGTCGTAATCCAATTTACTATTTGGATGAACACAAAACAAATCTACTGTATCAGTAAACTCTTCATGATTGTTTTCAGACAATGCACGAAAACTGCTATTAATTTTTACACTCGGTTCTTTGTGGTTTTTTTCTAACTCTACAGCTTTTATTAAATCTACACCATACACAATATCGTCATTATAATAAATTGTACCATATGTTATGGAACCCCTTGTTAATATGCCTGCTAATAAAAATTGATATTGAATCTGCGATGCAACACATTTAAAACAGGAAAAATCCATAAAATTATCTTTGCTAGCTTCATATAGAAAAAGGAAATTATCTGAGAAAAATTTTTTAAGCAATTTACATTCATCGTAATTTTGCCCAAACGCAAAGGCGAAATTTAATTTTGAAAAAATATCGGTAAATCGGTCAAGTATATTTTGCAACCTTTTATCATTTTCTTTGCTATTCAGCATATCTTTATATCCCAAAATATCAATATAAAGTATAAAACCCGTCTTTCTCTTCATATAAATTCCTTTCTTGTCGTCAGTAAAAAACTATAAATCCACCACATTCTCAAAAGGTACACCTTTTGGAACCATTTACATGTCGTATATTTTATCACAATAAGCCTCTATTTGCAACCTTTTTTGACGATATTTTGAAGTTTTTGGACAGAGAATTCGTTTATCAAGTTGTTTCTGGGCCCATTCTCAAAAGGTGTACCTTTTGGAACTATTTATTTTTTGATTATATTGTATTCTCTGATCTTTCTATAAAAGGTAGATTTGCTAAGCCTGGTCAGTTTCAAAACTTCAGAAGTTGTTATTTGTCCCTTTTCCCATTTTGCGATGTGCTTATCAAAATCATCAGGTGTAGGAACTTCCGGTCTACCAAACTTAACACCTTTTGCTTTAGCAGCAGCGATACCCTGTGCTTGCCGCTTTTTAATATTTTCTCGCTCATTCTGTGCGACAAAAGAAAGTATCTGCAAGACAAGATCAGCTATAAAAGTTCCCATCAAATCCTTACCATTCCGAGTATCAAGCAATGGCATATCAATTACACAAATATCAACACCAATATCCTTTGTTAGTATCCGCCACTGTTTTTGAATATCTTCGTAATTGCGACCTAAGCGGTCGATACTCAGTATGTAGAGCAAATCTCCTGCATTTAATTTCTTGACGAGTTTCTTATACTGAGGCCGCTCAAAATCCTTGCCCGACTGCTTATCAATATAGACATTGCCCTTCGGCACTTTATTTTCGTCCATAACAATAAGCTGCCTGTCCTCATTCTGATCGATACTTGATACTCGTACATAACCATACACATTTCCCATAATATTACCTCCTGTGCCCAACATTATTTTACAATGTTCGGACTATTTTTGTTTTGAGATAATATAAGGAATATAAAAATACGACTTTCAAGAAAACAATAAGCAACCTCAAAAATTCGAGATTGCTTATTATATAATGTATAGTTTTAATAAATTCGAGTAATTAAATATTCTTGATCCATTGTAAAGGCATTATCGATCTTACGAAAACCGTAAAGTACTCCTTGATTTTTAGTTTGAACAATATCAAAGGTAACGTCCATGTCCCACCAAGAGCCATCAAAGTAAACTCGATTCCAAGAGTGGTGATATTGAGCGTTATCCCGCTTATCGCCATCGACAACATAGCATGGAATATTTTGACTCCGACATAGTGCGGCGAACAGATGAGAAAAGCAATGCGAGTATAAGCGCAGTTACTATTAAAATATATATTTTCGTCAGCAGTTTATCCTTACTGGAATTATCGGTAAAAGCAAAAAAATACAGAAAAATAATTACAAGTGAAATTAGTGCCAAAAAAGGAAAAACTCTGCGACAATAAATCGAGTAAGTAATATTCATACAAGCAATGAGTATCATCAAGATATAAACCGCTGCTTTCATCGCTTTTGAATTTATCTTAACTGTTAAAAACCAAGTGAGTAAGGCTGATAGTAGGTAGAACACCTGTAGAGTGGGAGAGAGAACAAGGAAGTCTCTCAAACCAAATCCCAATAGTAAGTTATATGTAAGTGTTATGGAAAAGAAAATAATCCTTGTTTTTCATTTCAATTCTCCTTTAAGTAAGAAATCCTTTGAAACGAAGAAGTGGCAGTACAGAGCAAATCGCTCTGTACTGCCACAAACAAAGACTTATGTAATATCTTTTAAGAAAACAACAAACCCGAACGTTTCACCGATTGGTAAAAGGTTCGGGTTTGAATGCTTTGGTGCGGGCGAAGGGACTTGAACCCCCACGTCGTAGACACCAGATCCTAAGTCTGGCGCGTCTGCCAATTCCGCCACGCCCGCAGGCAACGTCCGTATTATAGCATAGGATATTAAAAATTGCAAGAGATTCTTCCGCAAAATAAACAGTTTTAAAAAAACACGCTGTTCACAAGAAATATGGTTGTATTTTTCTACAAAACATGATAAAATATTGTTGATCAACTATATATTAGGAGGCTGTAACAATGGCATTTTTTGATGAATTAGGAAAAAAGATTTCCCAAACCAGTCAAGGTGTGGTTCAAAAAACCAAAGACACGGCAGAAACGCTAAAACTCAACAGCGCAATTTCCGAAGAGGAAAAGCGTATTCAAACCTATTACCGCGACTTAGGAAAAGCTTATTATGATACATATGCCAATGCACCTGATGTCGCATTTGCCGACATCATCAACGGCATCAAAGAATCAGAAAGCAAAATCCAACAACACAAAGAGCAAATCATCCGTTTAAAGGGAATTGTAAGTTGTCCCAACTGCGGCGGTGAGGTTGCCAACAATGCGCTGTTCTGCAGTTTGTGCGGTTATCGCATGAATCCGCAACCCCAAGCAGCTACCGCCCCCGCTCAACAGTTTTGCACCATTTGCGGCAACACGCTTAAAGCCGGCGCACAGTTCTGCACTGCTTGCGGCACCAAAGTAACCGTCGCCGCACCGCAACAAGAAGCAGTATCCCAAGCGCCCGTACAACCCATTGTTCCTCAACCGGAAATGATTCCCGAAGTGCCCGTACAGCCCGTTGTTCCTCAACCGGAAATTATTCCCGAAGTGCCCGTACAACCCGTTGTTCCTCAACCGGAAATCGTTCCCGAAGTGCCCGTGGAACCGATCATTCCTCAGCCCGAAACCGTTCCCGAAGCGGAAACAGTCTCCCCCGCCGAGGAAGATTCCCATCAATGCCCTGTTTGCCACGCAGCTGTTCCTGCCGGTTATTTCTTCTGTACTTCTTGCGGCACTCCCATGAACCGTCCCGAAGAACCCCAAACGCCCCAAGTGAACACCTGTCCCAACTGCAACGCGGTTTTGCCGGATGATGCCATGTTCTGCACCTCTTGCGGATTCGCCCTTCAAGGAACACCCGTCCCTGCCGTTCGGAGTTGCACCAACTGCGGCAAAACTTTAGAAGATGATGCCATGTTCTGCACCAATTGCGGTACACCTGCAGCACAATAACATTGTTAATTTGATGGATGCTTCGTTTATAAACGAGGCATCCTTTTTGTTTTATTTCTGTCTTTCTGTTCATATACTGTATCAATCAAATCAGGAGGTATGCACAATGGCAGAAGAAAAACGAAACGGGAATCGCCCCCACAACGTTATTATGGAAGGAAGAAAATCACTTTCGGTCAGCGGTGTAACCGACGTGGACAGTTTTGATGAACAAGCAGTCATTCTTTATACCGACATGGGGCAACTGACCGTAAAAGGCAACGGGTTACACATTGAACGACTAAACACCGATTTGGGAGAAATTTCGATGACCGGCAACATTTACGGATTGATGTACACCGATGAACGGGAAAAAAGCGGCTTTTTAGGACGGTTGTTCCGCTAATGATGACCGAACTCTCTCAAGTACAAAGTGCAGAGCAGATTCTCACCTTTTTATATGCCGTTATATTGGGTGGCGTGTTATGTTTGGTTTTTGATTTGTTTCGGCTTCACCGTGCCACCACATCGGTGGGATCGATTGTAGTATTTGCGGAAGACTTACTCTTCTTCATCGTTTCGGCCGTCGTGGTTTTTTGCTTTTTCATGATTCGTTGCCACGGTGTGTTGCGGCTATATGTTTTTGCAGGAATCATCCCCGGCTTTTTGGTGGTTCGATACACCGTCAGCCCATGGTTTTTAACCGTGATGATTGCCCTCATCAACATAATTAAGCGGTGTTTATTCTTTTTTCTGACGCCGATGATTCGAATCACGACCTTTGTCTTTTCAAAATTCCAAAAATCGGTTGCGGTCATCCTTCTTAAAATAAAAAATATTTTTAAAAGAAAGAAAAAACCCCTTGAAAATGGTAGTATGGTTGATGTATAATAGCCGTAGTTTTGATGAAGGTGGGATCGAGATTGGCAAAAACACGACAAAACAAAGGTCTTGGCAGTAGTTTGGTTGTCAAAATCGTGCTGTTGCTGTTTATCGCATACAGTGTAGTCAATCTTACATCTGCACAAATTCGTTTATCCAAGAAAAACCAACAATTGGCAGAACTGCAAGTCAAAGAACAAGAACTGCAACTCACCAACACCCAATTGCAAAGTTTGTTGGACGAAGGTTCATATGAAGATATGTTGGAACGTGCCTTACGGGAAAACGGATACGTTCGTTCAGATGAAAAGGTGTACACCGACATCAACCAATAATTACGCACACAGGTTCAAGGAGGCAATTGTTTGTCTATGCAACTCGAGGTAGGTTCTATTGTAGAAGGGAAAGTGACCGGTATTACCAAATTCGGTGCTTTCATTGACTTGTCTGAAGGAAAATCCGGCATGGTTCATATTTCGGAAGTAGCTGACGTATTTGTCAGTGAGATCACCGAGTTTTTATCCGAAGGACAAATGGTCAAAGTTAAAGTGATCAACATTGGTGACGATGGCAAAATCAGTTTGAGCATGAAAAAAGCCAATCCCAAACCCCAAGCGCCTCGTCCGTCCCGTACACCCCGTCCCCCCATGGACAAAGACAAAGATGCGCCAACTCCCCGTCCCATGCATCGACCCAAGCCTCAACCCAAGCCCCAGGCTCCCGTGTTTACCGGTGATCCCAATGTGGATTGGACTCCCGTAAAAAGCGGCAACGCAGCTTTTGAGGATATGTTGCAAAAGTTTAAACAAACCAGCGAAGAAAAGACCTCCGGCATGAAAAAGGGGCAAGCCTCCCGCCGCGGCAACTCTCGCAGAAAATAGACAAAAAGCAGATCGGTGTTTCATCGATCTGCTTTTTTGTGATTTTGATTGAGGTGAAAAATGAAAAGCAAAATCCCGTCCTTTTACGAGAACGGGATTTTTGGAGCCGACACTCAAAATGGAACCGGTCTAAAAGCTTGATTTTCTTCAATTTAATATAACATTTTTTAGTGTAATTTTCAAGTTATATATGTAAATAGAGTTATCCCGAAAATACGAGATAACTCTATTTTTGATGGTATGACAAAAATCATACTGACACACCCAAAATCATACTAAAGAAAATACACTTAAAAACTTTGTTTTTAAGTGGTAAAACAGCCTAAAGAATGACGGCTATTCCTGCCTTACCTTTAACAACAGATATTATAGAATTTTATTTTGTTAGTTGTGCATTTACAATAGCAACACGAGCGCATATGTCCCCACTACTTGTTGATGTAACTCTAATTTCTAATTTTTCTCCATTCTTAACATCTAAGTTAACATGAACTTTCCCGGTTGTTCTTGAAAAATTGCTTTTGCTATACTTTAAAACATCATCAACATAAATCCCTATGGTTGCTTCAGCTCTACTTTCCATTGAATCCGTAGCAACTATATCTAATGAAAGCTTAGAATATTTGCTGTCCAAATGATAAATCGCATACATGTTCGGCCATGCAGGGAAATAATGATATCCCATATAGTTTCTACCAAAAGAATCTGTCAATCCTCCTTTATCATATTTATATCCGCTGATAAAATCAGATTTACAATCTATAATAACTAATTTGTCAAGCCCAACTGGCAACGAATCGGGGTCAACCTTTCCGCAACGAGAACATTTATTATTTACATAATTGTGTCCTAACGCACTGCCCTCTGTTTGTCCACAGCGTGTACAAGTTTTCGGTGAATTGCAATTTGCGGCAGAATAGTTATGACCGAGGGCGTTTCCGCTTGTTTTTCCGCAACGACCGCAAATTTTGGGACTTGTACAGGTTGCGGATGAAAATTGATGTCCTAATGCTGTTCCGGCGGTTGCACCACAAGAGCACTTTTTCGGTGAAGTGCAGGTAGCATTAGAATAGCTGTGAGTGTGCGTAGGCTGATTTGTAGTGCTTGCAGGCTTTGATTGACTTACAGGAGTTTGTGTTTGAGTATCATTTTCTTTTGATTCTTCGGTATTAGATGATACTTCGTTGTTCTCCGATTCTGTTTGTGTGTTTTCTTCGGTATTTTGTGTTGTATCCGTTTGCGATTCGTATGGTGTGTTGGTTGGATTGCTACTTGTTTCTGTTATCCCACACGCAGACAAGCAAAAAAGCATCCAAACAGCAAGCAATAATGAAATTAGTTTTTTTGACATTTTTCTTTCCTCCAAAAATAAAAAAGTGCGACAACCGAAGTCATCGCACCGAAAAACGCAAACCCCGATTGTCGCCAAACAAATTTAAATAGAATTAGAGCATCTCTGCCATAACCATTTAATGGAATTTGCGTTTTTACCAAATTCTAAAAAGATTATGACAGAAAAAGGGTATATTATTCCCATAAAGAAAAAGATACCACTAATTCTATTTATTAAATTTGTTTGGCTCAATCAGTATATCACACTTTTGGAGTTTTTACAACTATTTGTAACAAAAATTTTTGTCCCTATTGTAACTCAACCATAACACACCGATGGTGATGGTACAAAGGATAATGATATATCGCTAACGCGATATGATATACAACTTGCGCCGTATGATATATTTGCGTTGCAAATATGATATAATATCCGTTCCTCCATATGCGAAGCATATATCATCCACCGCAGGTGGATATCATACCAAAGGTATATCACCCGTTCCGTAAGGAACGGATATCATTGAAAAAAGGACTTCACGAAAGTGAAGTCCTTTTTTCTGGAGCTACTGATCCGATTCGAACGGACGACCTGCTCATTACGAGTGAGCTGCTCTACCTGCTGAGCCACAGTAGCATTTGCTTTTGGTATTATAACAGTTCCGCTTCTTTCCGTCAAGAGAAATTTTGCATTTCTCAAGAAAAGGTAAAAATATTTTTCAGTTGCAATTGATATTCGGTTATTGTATAATTGGGAAAACAGTTGCTTTGAGGTGTTTTGTATGAAAAAAATTTGCACGGTTGTAGGAGCACGCCCGCAGTTTATTAAATTAGCTGTCGTTTCACGGGTATTGCGAAAAGAATTTCAGGAAGTTCTGATCCACACCGGTCAACACTATGATTATAATATGTCGGACGTATTTTTTGAAGAAATGGGAATCCCCCACCCCGATTATAATTTGGGTATTTCGGGCGGCAGCCATGGTGCCATGACCGGTCAGATGCTGGCCGCCATTGAAGAAGTTCTGATCAAAGAACAACCGGATATGTTGTTGGTTTTCGGTGATACCAATTCCACCATGGCAGCGGCTCTGGCGGCGGTAAAACTCCACATTCCCGTTTGCCACGTTGAAGCAGGCAACCGTTTGGGAACGTATGATAATCCCGAAGAGGTCAACCGCATTGTTACCGACCATGTTTCTACTTTGCATTTAGTGTGCACACCATCGGGTGTGGAATTTTTGAAAAAAGAAGGATTTGATTCATCGGTACATTTGGTGGGCGACCCCATGTACGATGCTTTTTGTTATTATTCCGAAACCCTTTCGGGCAATGAGTTGGATGAATTACAGGATTTCAACGGCAATGCTGTTACCCTGCCCGAACGGTTTTATTACATGACCTGCCATCGTCAGGAAAACACCGATACCGACGAAAAGTTGGATGCTATTTTCTCGGCAATGGAGGAATTGGATGTTCCTGTGGTTTATCCCGTACACCCCCGCAACCGAGCAAGAGCAGAACGTTTGGCCCAACAAAAGGGGTATAAAAATATTATTTTGACCCAACCCGTCGGCTATAAAGCTTCCGTCGCTTTGGTGAACCGTGCCCAAAAAATCGTCACCGACTCCGGCGGACTGCAACGGGAAGCCTTTTATGCCAAAAAGCAATGCGTGACCATTTTTGATTTCGTGGCATGGCCCGAAACCATGAAAGACAATTGCAACCAACTTGCCAAACCCGACAAACAAGATATTTTGAATAAATTGAACACTCCCATTACCTTTGATCCCGCCTATCAGCCCTTTGGCGACGGTCACAGTGCCGAAAAAATCGTGGCGCTGATCAAACAATATTTCAATTAACAAAAAATGCTTAGGAACGGTAGATTCCTAAGCATTTTTAATTTAGTCGATAAACGGCGTTTCTAACCAAAGATCCTGCTGTTTCAATTCACTGATGGTGGCATTGTGCCCTGCTTCGTTATCGTTATAATAGAACTTACCGTTTTTGTCGGTTACGAAGAAATAGGCATCCACCTTTTTGCTGGGATACACCGCCGCCTTAATGGCTTGCTCGGTAACACTACCCATCGGTCCGGGGGGCAACCCTTCAATTTTATAGGTGTTATATGCCCCGTCGCCGTATGCATAATACATGGTGGGGTCAGACTGCAAGCGACGTTGACCCTCAGGCCAATCATTCAAGCGATTATAAAACACCGCGGATACTTTAGGCATATCTTTAAAATAACCGTCAGCTTCCATTTGAATAACCGATGCCATGGTCATGATTTCATGGGTAGAATAGCCTTTTGCCTGTGCATCCGCCAACATTTCATCGGTGAATTTTTCTTCTAAATTGTCCAGCATTTTTTGAATAACCCGATGAGGGGAATCGTTGCGATAAAAATGATAGGTATCGGGGAACAAATATCCCTCCATACGATATTGCATTGCCTCATGTTGGGGAATGGCCGCCCACAAACGAGAGTCGAACTCCCCGTGAACCACCTCACGAATAAAGTCGGGAGCAGAGCAAATCTCTGCTTCGTCTAAAATGGCGGCAATCTCGTCAATGGTAGCACAAGCAGGAATAACCACTTCTACATCCTCAGCCTTGACCGGTTGTGCCAATGAGTCTAAAATTTCGTTATAACTCATGTCGGTTTCAAAATCGTGGGCGCCGTAATTGATATTACCACCCTTATGGCTGAGTTTTAAATAACCCAGAAAAATATACCGATTCAGCAAGATCCCTTCATTTTCCAACTGCAAAGCAACGTCGGCAGCCGATGCCCCTTGCTGAATAATAATTTGTTTAGAAATTTTATTGCCGCCGTTAAACACATCTTTCGCCAAGCCGCTGTAATCGCTTAAAGCAAACAAGCCGAAAAAGGCAAGGGCGCAAGAAACCGTTACAATGCAAAACAGCCACAAAAAAGTGGACAAAAAGCGTTGCAGACCGGTTTTCTTTTTTCTTTTTTTCTTTTTCTTAGTTTTTTTCTTTTCGGGCTCTTTGGGCTGATCTGACAACGGTTCAGCCGATTCTTCAGGTTGCCGGTCAGCAGAAACGGCGGCTTCTACCGTCTTTTGACTGATTTGATTGAGGATCGCATCCAAATCAAATTCGCCCGAAGTTTGGTTGGCGGTTTGCGGTTTATTCTCATCCATTGCCTTGTTGCTCCCATCTGTTTTTGAATTTCATGCGGGTAGAAGGTTCTTCGATTCGTTTGATATACCGTTCGGTGATCAGCAATTCTACCGGTCGGTCAAACCGGCCGTGAATCAAACTGCGACGCACGCAAGCGGCATAACAAATGCCCACGGTAATACCGTTATAGTTTGCCAAAAACCGATCGTAATAGCCTTTGCCGTAGCCCAAGCGATATCCATACTCGTCATAACAAAGAGCCGGAACGATACACAGACCGCCTGCATCGGGCGACACTATCCGTGCAGGATCGGGCGTTGGCTCATCCACCCCAAACGTGCCGGGAGATAATTCCTCCAACGACGTAATTTCATAGAATTCCATGTTGCGGGTATTGGGAACACATCGTGGCACCGCCACCCGTTTACCATCCGCCAGTGCACGTTCAATCAGGCGACGAGTGTCAACCTCGATCGGGGTCGACACGTAAGTCAGCACCAATTGCGCATTAGCATATTGATTCAATCGGGTAACGCGGGATAAAACGTCCTCGTCCAACCGCATTTTATCTTGCGGCAACAGTTTGACACGATAGTCACGATACCGTTGTCGCAGATTGGCTTTATATTCTCGAATATCTTTCATAATTCCCCTTGCATAGCTAAAACCAGATCGTCGGCTTCTGCCACATCCTTTATCCGTGCTACAATGGCCTTCCCGAAAGCAAGCGCACATCCCGCTCCTTTTGCGGTAATGATATTGCCGTGACTGACCACGGCCGTTTGTTCTATTACAGCACCCGCACAGTCTTGTTCAAAACCGGGGAAACAAGTAGCGTGCTTACCTTTCAATAGCCCCTTATGTCCCAAAATCGACGGAGCGGCACAAATTGCAGCCACAAGCAAATCGTTTTTCATACAATGATCGATCGCCTTTTGTACCAAAGGAGAAGCCTCTAAATTTTTGGTGCCCGGCATACCACCGGGAAGAATGATGCCGTCCATTGCCCGAAAATCCACTTGATCTTCCGTTCGGTCGGCGATAACGCCAACACCGTGAGCACCTTGCACCGTTTTGCTTCCCACGCCAACCGTTTCAACCGAAACATCCGCACGGCGAAGCATATCCAACGGAGTCAACGCTTCAATTTCTTCAAATCCTTCCGCCAAAAACAAATAAATCATTTAAAGATACTCCTTCACCAAGTCATATACCCTTTCACCGATGGTATCGATCGGCAAAGGTTGTTGCGTTTGATAATCGGCACAGTGCACGGTTTTCCAACCTTCGTTTCCGCAGGCATAGGTCGCGGCACGGGTACAGCGTTGCAAATAGTCCACATCTTTTTCGTGGATATCTTTTTTGGATTCATCCCCCTGATAACGACCGGTCATCAGTTTTTGTGAGACCAAGGCAGGCATTTCTAAGTATACCACCACGTCGGGAGAAGGAATACCGAATTTCTCATATTCCAGATCGTGCAACCAAGCCGAAAAAGCGTCCCATTCCTCATAGGGCAATTTGGTCATCTGATGTACCAAGTTGGAAGTCACGTAACGGTTGGCAACCAAAATTCCCCCTTCTTGATAGAATTTGCCCCACTCTTTTTTATAGGAAGCGTAGCGATCTACCGCATAAAAGGTAGAGGCGGCATAACAATTCACATCATCGGGTTTTTGACCGAATTCGCCTTTTAAGTACATTTCTACCAAGGTGCAAGAAGGTTGACCGTAACAAGGAAAGGTCAGTTCTTTAACCGCATGCCCTTCTTGTTGCAACCGTTTTGTAAGCAAGGCGGATTGGGTGGCTTTGCCACTTCCGTCGGTGCCTTCAATCACAATCAATTTTCCTTTTGCCATCATCATTCACCGCCATTGCAGGATTTGAAATAAGCCAATTCCTTGGCAACAATCGTTTCCATTGCTTCGTCGCTTTCGGCTTCATAGAAAGGCATAGCGATCACAGGACCGTGAAAGGAAGCCTCGTTCAACCAAGTAAACACATCTTTATAATTGATCATACCCTCATAAGCAGGCAACCACCGTTGATACCAGCCTTTGTTGTGATCGTTGGGGTCGCCGCTACGGAAATAACCCACGTCTTTAGCGCCCAACGCCGCAAGATATTCACCAAGCAGACCGATCTGATACCAATACAGTTCAAAGCCTTCTTGGCACACGTTGTTACCGGGATCCATTTTGATACCGATATATTTAGGATTGAAATCCTTCACGCATTCGTAAGCGGCGGTGGCATTATGGGGATAAAAATAACCGTGCAATTGTATCACGCATTGAAGCCCCGCCAAGCGACCTGCTTCGGCGGCATTTTCAGCCATGCGGGTAAACCGTTCTTTGTAGGCCCGCACGTCTTCTCCTTTTTGCTTACCCATGTATTGCATTCGCACTTGTTCCACCCCGTTGGCGGCAAAGCATTTTAAAAGATCCAGCGGTTCCTTTTGGGTCAACAAGGTCTCCATATTCAGGTCGGCACTGCCGTATTTGACCGAAAGTCCACGAGTTTGTGCCGCCTTGACAAAAGCAGGCAGATCGTTTTTGGCATCGGTACGGGAAATCCAGTACCCGTCACGAATCAAAGCGGTAGGGCCGTCAAACCCCATTTTTGCTGTAGAATCCATCAGCTGTTCCATAGAATAATGCTGAAAGTTTTTCGGGAACAAATAATACTTCATATCAAGAACCGCCTTTTTTACCATTCTCTCTGCCCTTTTTCCCTTGCATATTGAAGCGAGGGCACTTATAATGGTATTGTACAATTTTATGCGAGAAATGTCAACTATTGATTGCGGAGGAACTATTACAATGAACCCAACTGAAATCACCGCATATTTGCAAAAAAGCAAAAACCGCAAACCTGCAACTCCCACGGGAATCACCAAAAATTATTATCTGGACGTAATCGAAAAAGCCGTCAACTGCTATTCCGACGAGCGGCTGCAACAATGGCTGGAAGAAAACCAAAAGACCGGTATTCAGGAACACGGATTTCTTCGGGTGGTGGCTCTGCTGGGGGTTATGATCGCCAAAGGGCGGATGCTTCACCGAAAGGAACTGTTTTTGCAAATGATGACCTTTTGCTGTGACACCATGGCCCAAGGCAAGGGCGGCAACGACTTTGGGGTAAAAGAGATCCTTTACACCATGCGGGAAGTGAAAGACTGTGTTCCGAGCCGGTTGTATGATCGGTGGATCGACGGAATGAAAGCGATCAATCCGCTCAAGAATTATGCTTGCCTTGCCAAAGACGAGATTCACTGTCCCGGCAACTGGGCGGTATTCAATATGGCAGGAGAAGCCGTTCGGGCCAACATGGGTTTGTGTAACACCGATGAATATTTTAACCGACAGATTCCCTCCCAACTGACCCGATTTGACCAAAACGGATGTTATCGAGATCCTCACGAGCCGATCTTATACGACGTGATCACCCGAAACCAATTCAGTGTGATGCTGTTTGAAGGCTACAACGGTGCTTATGCACAGCAAATTGACCAATTATTAAAACAAGGGGAACTTTTTTCTTTGATGACCCAAAGCGCCTGTTTTGAACTTCCCTTTGGCGGACGAAGCAACCAGATGCTGTTTAACGAATTTGCGCTGGCCACCTGCTTTGAATATGCCGCCCGTCGGTATAAAGCCCAAGGCAATCAAAGCCTTGCAGGAATGTTCAAACGAGCCGCCCGGTTGGCCGCGTTGGCGGTTGATCGTTGGATGACCTGCTCCCCTGCCAAGCACGTGAAAAACAATTTTCCCTGGAACAGCATTTTCGGCAGCGAAGGGTACGGTTATTACGACAAATATATGATCACCGTAGGTTCCAACGCCTATATGGCTTACCTGTTTGCCGACGATGAGATTGAAGAAGAAATCTGTCCGGCAGAAATCGGCGGATACACCCTGTCTTCCTCGGAGTATTTCCACAAATTCTTTGCCGCAGCCGGCGGATATTCTCTGGAGTTTGATACCAAAGGGGATCGGCAGTATGAGTCTACCGGTCTGGGACGAATCCACAAAACCGGTACTCCCAGCGAATTGCTTTCTTCTCTTTCTTTCTCCCCTGCTCCCGGATTTTGCATTACCGACGATTGCTTTACCAGTTACGAAGAATTACAGCTCAACTGGGAGAACGTTCCCAAACGCACAAACCCGTCTGCTTTTTCCCTGTGTTCGGCAGTAGTTTCCCCTGACGGTCAACGGGTAGGAATCTGTGATATTCCCACCGATCAGCTGACCCATCAGGTAACGGTGGAAACCGAAAGCCCCGATGGGGTGGTTTTTGTTATGGAATACCGTTCCGATCGTTTACCCTGCCCCGTACAGGAACGGTATACTTTAAGTGAAGACGGGGTGACAATTGCGGTTTCGGCTGATCTGCCTGCGGGATATTCTTTGCAATATCTGCTCCCGCAGATCATAACCGACGGAAAAGAGAGTGGGACGGTAACCCAAAACGAGCAGACCCTTACCCTTTCTTACCGCGGACATCAGGTGGTAACGGTGCACAACGGAACCGCCCGAGACACCGAAACAGACTATCGTAATCGGAACGGCATTTATCGAGGATATGAAATCACCGCCGAAAAGCAACCTTTGACCCTACACGTTCAACTGTTATAAGAAAGAGAGAATTTTATGGAACACAAAGTTTTTGCCTACAAAACCTTAGACGATCTGACCGACAATTTAAAAGCCATTGGTCAGACCCTGCGCCCCGTGACCGATCTTTCGGTGCTCGCAAAGCCCATTTCCTTTGGCTCGATTCAAATGGACAACCGCATTGCTTTTCAAGCGATGGAAGGATGTGACGGAGAAGTATCGGGTGCTCCTTCGGAACTGACCCGCCGTCGGTACCGTCGGTTTGCCGCTTCGGGTGCCGCATTTCAGTACATAGAAGCCACGGCGGTGGTTCCCACAGGCAGAGCCAATCCGTTGCAACTGATGATCAACGAACAAACCGCTCCCGCTTTTGCCGAAATGGTCAAAGAAATGCGGGCAGTCGCCAAAGAAAAGGGTGTGTGTGATCCCTTTATTGCCATTCAACTCACCCATTCGGGACGGTATTCCAAAGCCCCCGACCGTTCCCCTGCTCCCGTGGTGGCATGGCCCGATCCCGAACGGGACCCCAAGGGTGTTACGCCCCACGTGATTACCGATGAGGAATTGGATGCTTTGGAAAACGCTTACGTAGCCGCCGCAAAGTTAGCCAAGCAAGCGGGAGTAGACTGTGTGGACATTAAATGCTGTCACGGTTATTTGCTCAACGAGCTGTCCGGCGCACGGCTTCGCCCCGGTCAATACGGCGGCAGTTTTGAAAACCGCACCCGTCTGATCAACAACGTCACCCGCCGCATTCGGGAAGAAGTGGAGATTCCCATGATGGTGCGGTTGAATATTCACGACGAATATCCCTTCCCCTACGGCTTTGGGGTAGACGAGCAAGACTTCCGCAAGCCCGATTTGACCGAGCCCAAAAAATTAGTCGATATTCTCATCGGCAACGGAGTTTCCATCATTGACTGCACGGCAGGCAATCCTTACTACAACCCCCACGTCAACCGTCCCTTTGACACCGCAGGGTACGTCCCTCCCGTCAGTCAATTGGAGCAGTTGATGAAGCACCTGAACACGGTACGGGAAATGAAAGAACATAATCCCAATGCCGTTTATATTGCCAGCATGTTCACCTGGTTGCGGCAGTTTGCCCCCCACTTGGCCGCCGCCGCCATCAAGGACGGTTGGTTTGATATGGCAGGCTGGGGACGGCAAACGTTTGCTTATCCTGATTTTCCTCACGAACTGTTGGAAAACGGTCAAATGGATCCCAAAAAATGCTGTATGGCCTGCAGTAAATGCACCGATCTGATGCGCACCGGCAACGTGACCGGTTGTGTGTTGCGGGATAAATACTATACCGATCTATACCAATCCATTCCCGCAGAAAAGCGTCCCAAGCCAACCAAAGATCTGCGTGAAAAAGTGTAAAACAAAGGAGACTGTAACATGAAAACTGCGATGATTACCGGCGCATCCCGAGGAATCGGGTTTGCCATTGCCAAACAATTATATAACGACGGTTGCAACATTGCCATTTTGGATTTAGCAGACGAAGCGGTGGTAGAAGCCACCCTGAAAGAAAACGGTCTGGATGAAAGCCGCACCTTATACGTCAAAGGGGATCTGACCAAAGATGAAAGCCGCAACGAACTGATTGTCAAAACGGTGGAAAAATTCGGCGCCATTGATATTCTGGTCAACAATGCAGGGGTTGCTCCCCGCGTGCGGGCGGATCTGTTGGATATGTCCGAAGAAAGTTTTGATTTTGTGATGGGAGTGAACGTAAAAGGCAACCTTTTGCTCACCCAAGCAGTCGCCAAGCAAATGATTGCCCAACCCATGGGTAAAAAGCGAAAAGGCGTGATTGTGAACATCTCCTCTTGCTCGGCTTACACCTCTTCTACCAACCGTGGCGAATACTGTGTTTCCAAAGCAGGGGTTGCTATGCTCACCAAGCTGTTTGCCGACCGACTGGCAAGCGAAGCCATCAACGTATTTGAGGTGCGTCCCGGTATCATTGCCACCGATATGACCTCTAAGGTTACCGAAAAATATGACAAACTCATTCACGAACAAGGCATTTTGCCCATTGCCCGTTGGGGCACCCCCGAAGACGTAGCAGGCGCGGTCAGCGCTTTGTGCGATGAACGGTTGTGCTATTGCACCGGCGATATCATGAATGCCGACGGCGGTTTCCACATTCAAAGACTGTAAGGAGTTCATAATATGGAACATTCCATTCAAACCATTAAAGGCGAACAGGTGGCGGTTTATTCGCTGAACACCGTGGTGGTGGGCAGCGGTGCCGCAGGCTTGAACGCCGCCGACACGTTGTATCAATTGGGACAAACCGATATTGCTATTGTTACCAACGGCATCAATCGGGGCACCTCTCGCAACACGGGATCGGACAAACAAACCTATTACAAGCTCTCTCTT
The DNA here is from genome assembly GCA_045593325.1 of Acutalibacteraceae bacterium. Taxonomy (GTDB): domain Bacteria; phylum Bacillota; class Clostridia; order Oscillospirales; family Acutalibacteraceae; genus UMGS1484. The sequence continues at coordinate 82,084 of JAZNWL010000041.1, forward strand.
TCGGGAAATTGTCCCGACAGCGTAGGTGCTATGGCCAAAGACCTGTTTGCAGGCGGCTGTGTAGACGGCGACATTGCTTTGTGCGAAGCCGCTCTTTCTGCCAAAAGCTTTTTAAAGCTGTGTGCCATTGGGGTCGACTTCCCCACCAATCGCTACGGGGAATACGTAGGATATCAGACCGACCACGATACCGCAGGACGGGCCACCTCGGTAGGTCCTCTTACCTCCCACTTTATGACCTTGCAATTGGAGCAAGAGGTTATGAAAAAGAATATCCCCGTTTTTGACGGTTATCAGATCGTGGCGGTGTTAAAAGAAGGCGATCGGGTGCGAGGGCTAATGACCTACTCCCCCACCGCCAAAGAGCGGTTTGCTCTTTTTAACTGCAAAAACGTGATCTACGCCACCGGCGGACCTGCAGGAATGTACGCCCTTTCGGTATTCCCCGAAAGCCAAATGGGTGCTACCGGCGCCGCATTGGAAGCAGGGGTCAAAGGTCGCAATCTCACCGAATGGCAGTTTGGTTTGGCTTCCCTTGCTCCCCGTTGGAACGTTTCGGGCACCTATATGCAGGTGTTGCCCCGATTTGTGTCCATCGACAGCGATGGCGTGCAACGGGAATTCATCACCGATTATTACAAGGACGATGCCAAAGCGTTGTCTATGATCTTCAAAAAAGGATATCAATGGCCCTTTGACGTGCGCAAGATCGACGGCTCATCGCTCATCGACCTATTGGTGTATCAGGAAACGGTGTTATTCGGTCGCAAGGTGTATCTGGATTTCACCCGTAATCCCTTGGATCGGTTGCCGGATTTTGACAGTTTAGAGCAAGAAGCTACCGATTACCTTCGATCGGCGGGGGCTGATTTCGGCACGCCCATTGACCGTCTGATTCATATGAACGAGCCCGCTTACACTTTGTATCTTGACAAAGGAGTGGATCTGAAGACCGACCTGCTGGAAGTGGCGGTATGCGCCCAACACAACAACGGCGGTCTGGAAATCGACTTGTGGTGGCAAAGCAATTTGCAAGGGTTCTTCCCCTGCGGTGAGGTAGCAGGCAGTCACGGGGTATTCCGTCCCGGTGGCAGCGCCCTGAACGCAGGGCAGGTCGGCTCTACCAGAGCCGCCCAATACATTGCCGCCAAAGGCAGTGGCGAGCCCGCAAGCGTCGATTCCTTGCTGACCGCTTGCAAAGCAGTCATCGAAGCCAAAATGGAACTTGCCAATGCGGTGGCAGGCAACACTTCCAACACATGGGAACAAATTACCGTCGCCCGCAACCGTATGACCAAGGCAGGTGGCTGTGTTCGCAATCGGCAACAGATGGAAGAAGCCGTAAAAGAGATCGATCAATTGCTTGGCAACTTTACCGCCAACGTGCATGCTAACACCGCACAGGGTATTAGCGAAGCCTATTATTTATACGATATGCTCATCTGCCAAAAGGGATATCTGACCGCTATGCTCGCCTTTGGTAAAGTGGGTGACAGTCGTGGTTCGGCGCTATACAGCCGTGAAGACGTGGTGATCCCCCAAGGGTTGCCCGCTCTGTTCGGATATAAGTTGGACGGTGAAGAAAACACCAAAGTGATTCAGGAAACACAATATCAAAACGGCGAATTTTTATGCACCACCCGCCCTGTTCGTCCCCTGCCCGAAGGCGGCGGTTTCTTTGAAAACGTGTGGAAGGACTATCGGGAACATCATAACGTCTATTAAAACCAAAAACGGAGAGGACTAACATCCTCTCCGTTTTTCTATATTAAGTATAGAACTCATACCGTTCCCAACAGCCAATAAACACCAAAACTGCTAAAACAAAATACCAAAGTCGTTGCGGCGGTTATGATTTTGAAGGGTCGGGAACTGTTTTCCAAATGGTTACCAAGGGCAACCAGACCGCAAAGCAAAGCGGGTACGGCATAACGGAAGTTTTGGGTGCACGCCTGGGGATAAGCAAAACAAAACTGCACGTAACTGCCCATCACCGCCGCAAAAACCGTCAACAAACTCCAACTGACAGGAGATGTTCGTTTGCGAATCACGGTTCGTATCCCTGCATAAAGCGAAAGTCCCACTAACACGATATTGGACCAGAATAAGATTTGGCTGAAACGTTCCCCTTGCATATGTGCCGCTGCATTCGGAAGCAAATGAGGCGTAAACAACGTGAATTCACCGAATACCGACGTTTTGAGCATGGATAAAAACATGCTGTACTCGTTGTAAGAAGAACCGTATACCTCGTTGTTCCATGCCATAAAAATGCGGTTCAAGCTTTCTTTCGGCAACCCAAACAACCGTTGCCACGGAGTGTAATCCCCTAAATACTGACCGCTGTTTTGATCCAATGCAGGCACGTAAGTCAAAGGGATGCCGTAAACCATGGCATTTTTCGCCTGCCACCAAAGCGCCAAGGGAATACAAATGATGCCGAACACCGCAAATTGAGCGAACAAATCGACTCCTTCTCTTTTGTTGTTTCGCAAGACAGCGATCCATTTGCACAAAAAGAGAATGGCAATGCCCGTGGCAATCAATCCGCCTGACAGTTTGGTCATCATAGAAAGACCGACACCCAATGCCACGGTAATGATATGATAAAACGTAGGCTTTCGGTACCACCGCAAAGCGGCATACACCCCATAAAACGCCAAGGTAACGGAAAGCAAATCGTTATTGATGCTACCCGCCATGATGATGAACGTGGGATGAAAGCAAAGCACCGCCATGGGAAGCAACAAGCCCCATCGCTTACCGTTCAGCAAGCGCAAGATCCGATAACCGATCACCATGCAGGCTGCCGAATAAAACAAGGTGAGAAACTGAATGTTTTCGTAAGAAACGCCGCGGTCGATCCCGATCAACCATTGTAATCGGAGCCACAAGCCTGCAATAAAATGGTGGAAGGGCGGGTGATATAATTGGGACAGTCCCACGGCCGTAGGATCAACCTGCGGCAATGTTAAATGCGTAGCAATATATTCAATATATTCTGCGTGTCGCTGATAGGTAAATCCGGTGAAATCTCCGTATGAAAAATAAAACACGTCGTGCTGACGCACCCAAACAGGGGTATATAAAACGTAACACAGGCGAAGCAAAAAGCCTGCCGCCATGCACAACAGTACACCGCGCTTTACTGTCATTTGTTTTGTGGCAAACCAATAAACCAACAGTGCCGCAAGCAAACCAAACCCTATAAAAAGCAAACTCACCGCAGGATATGTCGTTCGGTCTACCACACTGTAAGCGCCACTGCCCAAAAAGAAGGAAACAAAAAACACAACGTGTTGCTTTTCTGTCGGTACCCAATGCCGCGCCCACAAAGCAACCACCAAAGCCGAGCCAAAAAAGAATTCAGGCCGAATGATCGGTAGATCCCTTTGCACCACCACGCTGCAAAGCATAAGACAAACCAACCCCATCAAGGTAATGGGGTTGGTTTTGATTGCCCGTTTGAGATAAGAATCGGCATGATTCATGATGCTTCTCCACTTGTTTCTTCGTGATATTCCTGTTCGGTGTTGACCTGCCAAATGGCCATTTTATCGGTGATTTTTCCGATAATATGGTCGGCGCATCGCATGGCGGTCACCATAGAATGGTCCATGTTATTGTAGCGGTGTTGTCCGTTGCGACCCACGCAATACAGATTTTCGATTTGATTCAAATAGCCCACCACTTGGTCTATCTGATCATACGTGTCAAAATAAGCAGGATAGGCTTTTTTTACCTTTTCCCGATGGGAATCCAAGACCGCGCCCTCATCAATCACTCCCATAGAAACCAACTCACGGGTGGCAAAGGCGATGCATTCTTCTTCGGTCATATTCCAAAAATCGTCTCCCTCGGAGCAAAAATACTCCAGACCGATCCAAACGGTTTGTTCGGGATCAGCCACCATATAAGGCGACCAGTTGTTGAAAATTTGAATTCTGCCCAATTTCACACCGGTGTCTTGCACGTAGATCCAGCAATCGGGCACTACGTTACCAAGGGTTTTTATGGCAGTCTCGTTTTTCAAATGCAACCGAGGCACCAACAACCCAACTGTAACAAAATCACGGTAAGGCAGACCCGAAGCAATGTGCATCAACGGTTGCTCCGGCACTTCGCCGCGAAGATCTTCCATCAGATCTTTTACCGGCATGGAGGAGACCACCACGTCGGCCTCAAAGGTTTTTTCGCCGCACTGCACCGATACGATTCGGTTGTTCTCTTTGGTCAAGGCGGTCACTTTATGTTGTTTTAAAATCACGCCGCCCATTTGCTCAATTTCGGCGGCCACCGTTTCCCACAGTTGACCGGGTCCCAATTTTGGGTACCAAAACTGTTCGATCAGCGAAGTTTCAACCTTAGTTTGATCTTTTTTGCCAAAGGTTTTGTTCCACATATCCTTGATCAACGCGCGAATGGACAACCCTTTGACCCGTTGGGCACCCCAATCGGCCGAAATTTCACGGGGATGGCGACCCCACAGTTTTTCGGTATATCCCTCAAAAAACATGCTGTACAAAGTCTTGCCAAACCGATTGATATAAAAGTTTTCCAGCGAATCTTCTTTCTTTTTCATGACCGCCGATTTCAAATAACTGCACCCTGCCTTGGCGGTACACCACAACCCCATGTTTTTAAAGGTTTGGGGTTTCATAGAGATGGGGTAATCAAAAAACTTATGATTGTAATAAATACGGGATACCCGATCCCGCACCAACATGACCCGATCGGTCTCATCGGGAGCAGGACCGTTGATTGCAAGCGTTTTTTGGCGACCCAATTTAGCATCATCAAACGAAGGTTTTCCTTGCAATGGCATGACGTTGGCCCAAAAATCCATAACCGAGCGATCTTTAGAAAAGAAGCGATGACCGCCGATATCCATGCGGTTGCCGCCGTGTACCACCGTGCGGGAAATACCGCCGATGGCATCACTTTCTTCTAAAACGGTCACCCGATAAGCTTCGGGATCGGCTTTCAGTAATTCATATGCCGCAGTCAGCCCCGCGGGACCGGCGCCGATGATCAATACCTGTTTCATTTTTTCAACCTTTCCATACTCTTGCGATTATAAAGCAACCATTTACGGGCGGCAAAATTCCAAACAAATGCCACCAAGGTGCCAATGGCCGCCACCACCGTAACCATGGGAATCACATGCAACACCACTGCCTGCATATTGAACACAAACCGTTCCAACAGCGCGGTGATCAACAATTTAATGACCAACCCCACAAGGCCGATCAAGGCAAAAGAAACAAACTCTTTCAACCGATTGATATTCTGATGGCGAAAGATCCACACAATGCTCAACAAATAATTCACGGTCAGCCCCACCACAAATCCCAAGGCGCCAGCCAGCAACAAACCGCCGTCGAACCCAAGCCAAATAAGGCGGGCATTTTGCAGACCGCACCACTCATAAGCGGCAGTCACGGTAAAAATATCGACCACCGTGGCAATACCACCCACAAACACAAAGCGGAAAAACTGCACAAAACCATTGCGGGTATCGTCTACAAACAGGGCTTTCGTTTGAAAGTGAAATAACAATCGTAAAAACTCTTTGAGGGAGTTCATCATTCTGCAATCTCCCCTACCCCATTCAAAATATGATTGGGACCGTACGGGAATCCGCCGAGCATTTCTCGCGTGGTAACACCGGTCAGTACCAGAACCGTTTCGGTGCCCGACTGAATGCCTGCGATAATATCCGTATCCATTCGGTCACCTACAATGACTGTTTCTTCCGGCTCACAGCCCAGCAACTTCATGCCGGTGCGCATCATTAGCGGATTGGGTTTACCCAAAAAATAAGCACTTTGACCGGTGGAAAGTTCAATCGGCGCCGCCAATGCGCGACAGGCAGGCAAAATCACGCCGCCCGCTCCGGGGCCGGTGGTATCGGGATTGGTGCCGATGAGTTTAGCGCCCTCTAACACCAGTTTGACCGCTTTGGCAATGCTTTGATAGTTATAATTCTGAGTTTCTCCCACCACTACGTAATCGGGATTTACATCGTTCATGCTAAGCCCTGCCTCATACATGGCGTTATGTAACCCTGCCTCACCAATGCAATAAACCGAGCCGCCGGGACACTGACTGCGAATAAAATCTGCCGTAGCCAAGGCGCTGGTGTAAAAATGAGTGGGTTCAACGTCCAACCCCATGCGAGCCAATTTTTGGGAAAGTTCCAAAGGAGAACGCTCACTGGAATTGGTTAAAAACAAGAATTGTTTATTTTCTTTACGAAGCCAATCCACAAATTGTTTGGCACCGGGCAACAAATCGTTGGCATGATAAATAACACCGTCCATATCGCATATATAACCGCGTTTGGAGCGGATGGTTTGTAATGTTTGTTCCAAAGGAATCACCTCACAGATATTGTACTACAAATCCTTTTGGTTTTCAATGTTTTTTTGGCAAATCATAAAAACGGCATACCGTAAGATGGTACACCGTTTAAAGGAGACTATATCGCATCTTTGATTTTATCCAGCGCGCATTTTTCCAATCGACTGACCTGTGCTTGGGATATGCCCACCTCTTTTGCCACTTCCATTTGGGTTTTTCCCTTTAAAAACC
>JAZNWL010000042.1:0-23721 GCA_045593325.1 Acutalibacteraceae bacterium
TTCTGATATCGTTCCGCCAGGCAACCTGTGACGATGAGCCCCTGTAAACAGCCTTCTTCTTTCAGCTGGGCAAGTTCTAAAATGGTGTCAATGGCTTCCTGTTTGGCATCCTCAATAAAGCCGCAGGTGTTGACGATGATCACCTGAGCGTCTTCCGGGTTGGGGGTTAATTCATATCCTGCTTCCACCAATTTATGAAGCAGAAGTTCCCCATCCACCTGATTTTTGGGACATCCTAAAGACGCCATACCTACTCGAATTGCCACGGGGCTTCCTCACTTTCTTGTATGCCTTGTTGTTCCAGACATTCTTTCAATGCCGCCTTGGCGGTGGCATAATCAAACCCTCTGCGTACCGCACCTGCCAGAATTTTGGCTTGTTCTTTGGGGTCCTTTGGCAGGGATTTATACTTCTTGATCATCCACCCTTTACAGGAGTGGGACTGGTCCCCGGGCAAATCCTCCAACACCAGGGCAATCAACTCCCGGTCAATGCCCCGCCGTTGCAAGTCTGCCTTGACCCGACCTTTGCCGTAACCTTTACTTACGGTGAGTTCCTCTGCCAACTGACGGGCGAAAGCCTCATCGTTGATCAGCCCCAGGTCTTCCACCCGGGAAACCGCCTGCAATGCCGCCTCTTTGGGGTATTCACGGCTGATCTTTTGCAGCAGTTCCCCTCTGGAATGGGCGCGGTATTCCAACAGATACAATGCCTTTTCATAGGCGCGGTTGTTTTGGGAAAGAAGGGTTAATTCCTGCCACTGTTCTTCCGACAGGTGATCCCCTTCCCGATATCCCGACAGCAAAAAGGTTTCGGTGTCAACAAGGTGCCGTTCTCCCTCCAGATACACCGCCGTTTGGCGGTGACGGGCGGGTTTTACCAGGGTAATTTCCATTAGTCGTCAACCACAACGTCCACCTTCATGGCGGGTTTGGCCTCGGCTACCGGCACAGCGGGAACAGGAGTAAGGTCTTTTTCGTCATTCCCTGCAATGCGACGGTCTTTGGACAAGGAGGAATTGCGGATCTTTTCTTCGATTTCGGCAGCCAACGCGGGGTTTTCTTTCAAGAGTTTTTTCACGTTATCTCTGCCTTGACCCAAGCGTTCCCCTTCGTAAGAGAACCAGGCACCGCTTTTCTGGATAATGTCAGCCTTTACCCCCAGGTCCACAATTTCCCCTTCACGGGAAATGCCCTGGCCGTACATAATATCAAATTCCCCTTCACGGAACGGAGGAGATACTTTATTTTTTACCACCTTGGCCCGGGTACGGGAACCAATCATTTCCCCCGACACCTTCAAGGTTTCCATGCGGCGGATGTCAATACGCACCGAAGCGTAATATTTCAAGGCTTTCCCCCCGGTGGTGGTTTCGGGGTTGCCGAACATGACGCCGATCTTATCCCGTAACTGGTTAATGAAGATCACAACGCAGTTGCTCTTGGCAATGGCACCTGCCAATTTCCGCAAAGCCTGGGACATCAAGCGGGCTTGCAGACCCATGTGACTGTCCCCCATGCTGCCTTCAATTTCGGCTTTGGGCACCAAAGCGGCAACCGAGTCCACAACCACAACGTCCACCGCACCCGAACGAACCAGGGCTTCGGCAATTTCCAAAGCGTCTTCCCCGTTGTCAGGCTGAGAAACCAGCAAAGAGTCAATGTCAATGCCCAATGCCTGGGCATAAACAGGGTCCAAAGCATGTTCCACGTCAATAAAAGCGGCTTCCCCGCCTTTTTTCTGGGCTTCGGCAACCACGTGCAAAGCGATGGTGGTTTTCCCGGAAGATTCAGGCCCGTAGATTTCAATAATACGGCCACGGGGTACCCCGCCAATGCCCAATGCCATATCCAAAGAAAGAGACCCTGTGGAAATGGCTTCCACGTTCATACCTTCGTTTTGACCCAATTTCATTACGGCGCCTTTACCGAATTCCTTTTCAATGTTGGCAAGAACCGTTTCCAGGGCTTTTTTCTTTTCCTCCTGATTCACTTGTTTCACTGTTTTTTTATCTGCCATGGTATATTCCTTCTTTCTCTCTTTCTCACTTTTTCACAACCCCTAACAACACCCGAGGGATGTCGTTCAGATCGGGGACAACGTATACTTGTTCAAACTGCTGTGTCAGCAGTTCTTCCACCGCTTCCCATTGGTTTATGCCCACTTCCAACGCCATCATGCCGTGGGGTTTTAAAGCAGGGGTCCAATGCTTTATGATATAGCGGTAAAAATCCAATCCGTCTTCTCCCCCGTCCAGCGCCATGACCGGCTCCCGGTGAACTTCCCGTGACAGGGTTTTCATGTCCTCTTTGGGAATATAAGGGGGATTGGCGGTGATGCAATCTAAGTTTTCCAGTTCCAGGGGCCCTTGCAAAATATCCCGCTGTAAAAGGGATAGGTTGTCTACCCTGTTTTTCTCGATATTTTTTCTACAATAGTCTGCCGCTTGTTCCGACAGTTCCACCCCGATCACGGTAGCGTCGGGGCGGTTTTTCCCCAGGGCAATGGCAATGCAACCGCTGCCGGTGCACAGGTCCACCACCTTTGGGTTTTCTACCCCTTCCAACAACCGCAGGGTTTCGTCCACCAGAATTTCGGTGTCGGCACGGGGAATGAGCACCCCTTCCCCCACCAGGAAGGGCAAGCCGTAAAATTCCCAACACCCTAAAATATATTGAAGGGGTTCCCCTCCACAGCGTTTTTCCACGCTGTTCCACAGGGCGGTTTCCTGTTCTTTAGAAATTTCCTTTGTGGGATCAGCAAGAAGCCGGGCAATGTCCATACCCGTATGGTGGGCGAACAGTTGCAACCCGTCAAACCCTGCATCTTCCACGTTCTCTGCCTCTAAACGGGCAAGAATGGCTTTATATAACGGTTTTGCTTGCATGTTATTCCTCGTCGGCTTGTTGTTCCTCTTTGCTTTCTTCCCTTGTTTGTTCCTCCAGGTATTCCTCAAAGGTGGGAACGTCTGCCACGATTTGTTCATCGGGGTCGGGCACGATCAGTTCTTCGGGAAGCACTTCTTTCAAAGAGGCGATTGCCACTTGGATCATATCGTCATCGGGTTCTTTGGTGGTAAGCCGTTGCATCCACAACCCGGGTGCCGAAACGATTCTGGTGAACAGGTTATTGTGTTTTCCGCACACCCGAATGAGTTCGTATCCCAAACCGCAAAGCAAGGGCAAAATCAGAATTTTAACGGTAACCCACAGCCAGGTGATTTTTTTGAGAGCAGGGAAAATAAGAAGCAAACTGCTGGACACCAAAATGCTGACCACCAACATAAGCAGCAAAAAGGAAGTTCCGCAACGGGGATGGAAACGGCTTTGTTTGCGCACGTTTGCCACGGTTAAGGGTTCCCCTGATTCAAAGCAGAAAATGGATTTGTGTTCTGCCCCGTGGTACATATACGTCCGCTTGATATCGCTCATCAAGGCGGTGGCGGCAACGTAACCCACGAAAATCATGATCTTGACAACCCCTTCGATGAGGCCTTTATACAGATCCAAAGAACCTGCTTCCAACCCTTTCAGGGTGAAGGATACCCCGGGCGTGGCAAGGGAATTGAAAATATTGAACAGATAGGTGGGGAGCAACATAAACAGCACCACTGCCAGGGCAACCCCCAGCACCGAGGCAATGACCCCTAAAAAGGACATGAGTTTTTCCCCGAACACACGGTACAGCCAGGAATCCTGCACGTCTTCTTCCTCGTCCAGCCCCAACTTTTCGGCGGATTTCATCAAGGCTTTGTAGCCAATGATAAAGGATTCCACCATGTTTACCGACCCGCGGATAACGGGCCAACCCATGAACTTGATCTTATCCTTAATGTGTTTTTCAGGGAGATCTTCCAGTTCAATTTGTCCGTCAGGCAAGCGGGTTGCCATAACGGTTTTTTTGGGTCCTTTCATCATGATGCCTTCCAGCAGGGCTTGCCCCCCCACCGAAACGGGCTTTTTCTTTTCACAACATTTACTCATTGATTATTCCTCCTTGGAAAGGGAAGGTTCGCTACCCTGTAAGGGCAAAATCACCGTAACGGTGGTGCCCACCCGGGGGGTACTGGCAATGTCCAGCCGACCCCCATGGGCAAGAACGATTTCATCCGCAATGGCAAGGCCGATTCCCGACCCCCGCACAGCGTCTTTTCCCTTGTAGAACTTTTGTTTGATATGCTCTAAATCATCGGGAGCGATGCCGCAACCGGTATCGCTGACCATAATTTCCAAATGGGTTTGGTGGTTTTTCATGTCCACCACAATACTGCCCCCGGCGGGGGTATATTTCAAGGCGTTGTCCAGCAGGTTCACAAAAACCTGTTGCAACCGAACCGCATCCCCCACCACAACGGGGAAGTTTTCAGGTTCGGTGAAATCCAACAGCACCTGTTTTTTCTCGGCATTGTCGGTTAAGGTTAAAATGGCTTCGCTCATTTCGGCAACCACGTCGCAAGGTTCCATGTGATAGGTGAGTTTGCCGTTTTGCATACGGGAGAAGTCCAGCAGGTCTTCCACGATCACCGAAAGACGTTCGGCTTCTCCAACAATAACTTCCATACCTTTTTTCACCAGAAACGGGTCATCGGGAGAGGTTGCCACCGTTTCCCCCCAGCCTTTAATGGCGGTTAAGGGGGTGCGCAATTCGTGGGACACCGATGAAATAAACTCGTTTTTCATGTTTTCGGTGGAGGCAAGTTCCTCCGCCATGTGGTTGATGGTGTCGCACAGGGTTCCGATCTCGTCATCCCGATGGCGTTTGGTTTCAATGCGGGCTTTAAAGTCCCCCCGGGCAATCTGCCCTGCGGTTTTCCCAATGATCTGCACGGGAGAAATGATGGAGTTGATAAAGAACATCCCCGACAGTAAAATCAGCAGGAAAAACAGGCTGGTGACCCCAACAATGCCCGCAACGATCATCACGTACTGGCGAAGCACCCCCGAAAGGGAGATGACCACCCGGACCGCCCCCAGGCAGACCCCCTGGTTTGCGGTGGACAGCACTAAGGTTGCCCCGCTGAGCACCCGTTCCCCCCGGGAGGTTTTCCCCTTCCACAAGGCGGTGTGGTTTTCCGCGGTAAAAGCATCCTGATAATCGGTGCTGTGTTGGTAGGTTTCGGTAATATACCCTGCGGTGGAGTAAAGGATCTTTCCGTCCCCCGACAGCAGTTGCACTTCCATTTTGTCGTGCATGGTAAAGGATTCCACGTATTCTTTGGCGCCCTTTTCAAAATCCTTGGCGCTGGCAGAAGAATACCCCGCAAAAGAACTGCCCACCGTTTCCAGTTGGGACTGTAAATATTCCTCCACGGTTTCAAAATAATACTGATACAGTACCGCCGAAACGGTAACGGTGAAAATGGCAAGCACCGCCAACACCACGCTGAGCACGTTGACGATCCAGCGCTTGGTGAGTCCCTTAATATTCAGTTTTTCGGTAGGGAGTTTCATGGCGCTTTCCTTTCCCCTTGATATCTGTTAATTCATTTCCCATTTATACCCTTTGCCCCAAACGGTTTTTAAAAACCGAGGGTCGCTGGGGTCTTTTTCAATTTTCATGCGCAAACGGCGGATGTTCACGTCCACAATTTTGTCGTCCCCCGCATAATCGTCTCCCCACACGTGTTCCAGAATGGCAACACGGCTGATGGGCTGGTGGGGATTGCGGAACAAAATTTCCAGAATCTGAAATTCCACGTGGGTAAGTTCCAATGCCCTGCCCCCCATAAGGAGATTGCGGCGGCGCAGGTTCAGGGTAAATTCCCCCAAAGTGATCTCGTCTTTCTTTTTGGGTTGTTCCATGTGCCCTACCAGTTCCACCCGTCGGCAAAGAGAGGTGACCCGTGCCACCAGTTCCGAAGGGCTGAAAGGTTTGGTTACGTAATCGTCTGCCCCGCCGGAAAGCCCTGCAATTTTATCCGCCTCCTGGGTGCGGGCGGTGAGCATAATAATGCCCAATTTATCGTTGGCTTTTCGCAGTTCCCTACAAACGGTCAACCCGTCGATCCCCGGGAGCATCAGATCCAACAGGGCAACGTGAAACTGACCCCCTTCTTCCATGAAGATCCGAAGGGCTGCTTCCCCTGTTTCGGCTTCCCGTACGTCAAAGCCGTTGCGTTCCAGGTTGATGACAACGAAATCCCGAATGGCGGCTTCGTCTTCACACACTAAAATTCGTCTTGCCATACCTTTCCCTTCTTTCTATGGTATCGAACAATTATGAACTACTCAAGAATCAGGTGGAAATTCTCTTTGAGTTTTTGGTAGTTCACAGGCAATTCTTTATGATTGGCGAGAATGGATGCCCCCCAAACGGTGGTTTCATTCTCGGCAAGTTTCTGGTATTCCCCTTCCACGAAAGAGCCCGCTTCAAAGGTTCGCAGGGCAACCAAAGGCACCCCGGGGCTGTCCCCTTTCCAGTAATAAAACACGTAGGCTTTCAGGGACACGTCATACATCACGGTGAACTTATTCTTCCAACTGCTGTCCAGCTCCAGGTAATAGCCGTCCCGGGTGTTGTAAAACCAGGAAGCCACCGTATCGCTTAAATTGCCCCCCCAATACCGCCAGTCGATGGTGTAATGGGTAATGTCCCTGTCTTCTTCTACACTATCATATCCCGGCAACTGTACCATAAAGGGGATTTCTATCACCCCGTCCTGGTTAATGTCGGTGGATTGAAGATTGCAATACCGCAGGGTGGCAATGTTGACGTTATCGTCCCCCCCGGCAAAGGGGTTATACAGTTTGCCCCCTTTGAAGTACACCAGTTCGGTAATCATACTGTCGGTGCCCTTGTATACGTCCAGATACACCCCGGTATTCTGGGCGGTAATGCCGGCGGCGGTGATTTTTTCATAGGAGATCACGTTGCCGTCCAGCCCGATGGAACCCATCAGGGTGAAAACCCCTTCTTTCAGGGTGTAAAACCGCAGAGCAGAGGTTTTGGTTTCGGCAGACAGCACCGCCAGCCCCAGATCCTGCACACGGTCATTGTTGATATCGCAAATTACGTATTGGGAATATTCTTCTGCCGCCCGTTGCACCAAAAGCCCATTGTCCGACTGGTAAACGCTCATGTGGTGGGCGTTGGTGGTGGCAACACTCCAGCCAATGCAAAGTTCCGAAGCGCCGTCCCCGTCCAGGTCGCACAGATCCACGTGCATAATGTCCGACCCTACCGAGTCCAGATCCTGCAGGGAAAGCCACTCGTCTTCCCCTTGTTTCAGCAGGTGAACCCGGGTCATGCCCCCTTTGGAACTTAACTGATAAAACACCAGCACCTCTTTGGTGCCGTCCCCGTCCATATCCCAGGGGTAATAGGCGGTGTGAAGCCCCTGCACCGCAGGATATTTCAGCACAATGTCCTTCCCCACTGCCTGGCGCACCGCATCATACACCCCTTGGTAGATCCCATCGGTGGGGGCGGTGATGGCATATTCAGGGTCAAACAAACCACCGTTGCATCCTGTAAAAAGAGTGACCAGAAGAAGACAGGCAAGAATTCGTACTATCCGCTGTTTCATGGCTTGTCACTCCTTTCTTTCGTGAGGGAAGCTGAAAAATAGAAACACTTCCCTAATTAGTATCAGTATACAATAAATTTGTTACGAAATCAATCGTTTTGGGAAAGTTGTTTTAAAATAATTCACAAAAAAATGTCCCCTTGAAAAAGAGGGGACATTTTGAATTGATTCTTTTGTTTTTACAGTGTTTCCACGGGAAATACAGAGATTTTTTCCACCGCGAATTTTAAGATCTCCAAAGCATCCTTTGCATTGATGCCATCTTTGCCATCCACCTGGGCAGTGGTGCGTTGCAAAGCAGTAAATTCACCTTTTCCCACGGCAAACTTCAACACACCAAGGGCATCTTGTGCGTTCACCTTTCCATCGGTGTTTACGTCGCCGTATACAATGGAATCGAACTTTTCAATTACTTCCTTGGCCTGCACCAACAAATCGTAATTTTCTACTGTTTTTTGTTCTTGTTCTCCCAAAGTGTTATACAGATTTTCCACCAAATCAATGGTTTTGGCATCCTTCTTGGTAATGGCTAAAGGCAAATTTTCAATCATCAAAACCGCCAAATCCCGTTTTGCTGTTTGCAACTTTTGAGCATTTTCAATTCTGCTTTTTTGCAGGTCGGTTAATTGCTCATAACGCTGAAAACATTCCACAATCGGGGTTTCCTGTTGCAAGGTTATCCCATCAGGCAACTTGGAAATTGCACAAATCAAATCTTCCACCGCATAGTCGGTTATGTTCAATTCTTGTACGGTTACCTGATACTGTACCAAATTCTTTTGGCGGTGAAGAAAATCATCCCGCAAAGACAAGGTCAACGAAATACTTTCCCCTTCCCCGGGGAACTTCAACATGCGGAAATCGCAGGAAATAAATTCTCCCTGTTGGATTCCAAAAGCACTTGCTACCGCTATTTGATTGTTGTTGAAATTGCCGGCAATTACACTGCTTTCGCCTTGTTTCAACCGTTCGCAAACGTTATAATTTTCGGTTTCGATCCACTGCAATTCCTGAGGATCGTATTCCCAAACCAAATCCATAGACCCGATGGAAAGATCTTCTCCTTGCAATGCCACCGTCACAGTTACCACATCATTGGTGCCTTCTCGGTTTTTTCCGCTAAGGGTAATGGCAACGTCTTTCTCCTGGGTAACCGTTTCTTCCTCCCACAACGGCGGGATGCCGGTGTTCCGAAGAATCAACATACCGTCCCTTGCCATGATCTTGCCGTCACCATTCATATCAGCAAGAGTCGCCTGTTCCGGGGTGGGCGTTTCAAGCCCAACCGCAAATTTTAAAACACTCAAGGCATCTTTGGCATCCAACTTTGCGTCGTAATTCACATCGCCCATCATGTCATCCCCTACTTCTTGTGCCAAACTGCAGGGGAACATAACCGTTATCAGCACAAAACTCAATAACAAAGCAATCATTTTTTTCATAGCAGTCACTCCTTTGAAAGGGTATCAATCTCCTGAAGGGGTTCATTTCTTAAACACACAAACCTGCTATTTATCTCACCAAAAAATGAAATTTTTTTAAAATTTTTCAAACAGCAACCTAAAATCAATGACATATCTCATAAAAAATCCGCCTTCCCCGACAAATCAGGGAAAGCGGAATTTTGTGAAGTTTATCTTACCTGAGCAAGAAGTTCTTCCACGGTTGCGCCATCTTTAATGAGTTTATCATAAGCCAGAATGGTTTTACCGGCGTCACTATCGGCATCGATCTTGCAGATTTCTGCCAGAATTTCGGTGGCGGGTTTTTTCGACACTTCGTCATGAGCAAAGTTCATGGCGGCAGCGGCGGCAAGGCAGATGTAGTTAGGAGTAATGCCTTGTTCCACGCACATATTGAGAGCGCCCACGATACGGTCGTTGGGGTTCAACTTGCGGTTCAGGTCGTTACCAACCCGTTTTACGGTGTCACCCAACTGACGGTTGCCGAAGCGGTTGAGAAGATCCAGCACGTGGTCGTTAATTTCAATGTAGGGTACGTTATGTTTGGCAGCCAAAGCGATGCCCGATTGTTGCATGGCACGTTGCACCAACAGTTCTACGTGGGGATTTTCAATGGCTTGCCAGATGTAGTCCACACCCATGATGGCGCCAAGATAAGCGGTGAAAGCATGGCCCATATTGTGGATGAACAATTTCCGTTCAATGTAGAATTCAAAAGGAGTAAAGGGCACCATATTTTTGATGGCGGGAATTTCTCCTTTGAAAGCGGCTTTGTCTACGGGCAAAATGCCGAAACTTTCCACGCAAACACGCAGGGGGTTATCCCCTTTCATTTCGTCGGTTTGCACGGGAACCATTCTGCCGATAGAGGCTTCTACGAAACCAACTTTTTCGTCCAGAAGTTTCTTTTCTTCGTCGTTCATGAGTTTGGCGATTTCGCCTTTCAAATATGCGTCAGCCCCGATGAGGTTTTCGCAAATGATGATGTTCAGGGGTGCTTTGTCGGGATCTTCCCAACGTTTTTTAAGGCCGTTGGCGATGTTGCCAATGATGAATTTCAGCACGTTTACCCCAATGGCGGTGGCCATTACGTCGGCTTCGGCAATGGCGGTGGCAATGGCATCGGGGTCTTTCCCGTCGATACAGGCAACGTTGGTTACCATGGTTTCTTCGTAGGTATCTTTATACAAAATACGAACGGGATATTGATTTTGGGTGTTGAGTTGTTCAATGACCTGGGGGGCAACGTCGATAAAATCCACGTGATAGCCCGATTGAGATAACAGTTGACCGATAAAACCGCGACCGATGTTACCGGCACCGTACATAACTGCTTTCATAGGAAAACTTCCTTTCTTTTCAACGTAGTTAAAATGGTTAAAACATTGCGGTAAGCATTTCGTCCACCGAAATGCCTGCCATATATTCCGTTAGATTTGCTTGTTGCAAGGCGTCCCGCACCCGTTGTTCCTCATAAGGGGTGCCTGCCAATTTTTGTTCCAATTCTTCCATGTCCCGCACTCCGAAAAAGTCCCCCTTCAAGGAAATTTCGGCAATTTTGTCTTCCTTTATGTTCATGCAAACCGTGACAATGCCTGCGGGAAAACGGGTATCTTTTTGGAAAGAATACGCTTTCCCGAACCCGTAATTCCATTCATAAGTCTGGTATTTTTCTTCCTGTAATTTTTGAATGGCTTGGGTGTCCTCTGCCGTTACTTCATAAAGGGAATTCCCTTCCACCGCCAAAAAGCGGTTTTTCAGAAGTTCGGTAAATTCTTCCACCCTACAGGGAGAAGGCAGATGGGTTTGAATGTTGGTCACCCGACTGCGCACCGAGTCAATGCCTTTGGACTGAATTTTTAAAGGGTTTACGTTAAGGGCTTGGGTAAGATGTTCCACGTTGGCGGAAAACAGCAAACACCCATGGTGCATCAGTCTGCCGTGCCACATGGTCTGGGCTTGCCCACAGAACTTTTTGTCCCCGATCAACAGGTCGTTTCGTCCGCTTAAGGTGGCGGTGACCCCCAGTTCCTGCAAGGTTTCTATCACAGGAGTGGCAAACACCGAATAGTTTCCGAAATGATGTTCCACACCCCGTTGAATGACGGTGTAATTCAGGTTACCCAAATCGTGGAACACCGTTCCCCCGCCGGTTAGGCGACGAACCACGGGGATATGATGGGCGGTTACGTATTCGTAGTTAATTTCCTTACGGGTGTTTTGGTTGCGACCCACCACAATGCAGGGTTCATTCCGCCACAAAAGGAAAAATTCTTCTTCCCTTTGTTTTAAAAAATATTCTTCCGCCGCCAAATTGAAATAAGGGTTATGGGAAGAAAGCATTACAACAAGCATATTGACAATCCTTTGAAAAAGGGGCTGTTTCTACGGGAAACAGCCCCTTTGCGTTATTTAATCAAGCACAAAGACTAAGATTAAACACCTTTCTTGGCTTTCCGCAACAATTCTTCGTTGGTGTAGCTGTGTTTAGCAACATAGCCGGGAATGGGAAGAACTCTTTCGTGGATAGCGTCGATGATCCAGCTGGGTTGGGGATAGAATTGTTCGTTGTACTCAGCAGCAGGAGTGATCCAGTTTTGAGAACCAACCACAACGGGAGGTGCATCCAGGTAATCGAATGCCAAATTGGTGATGTTTTGAGCCATGTCGTTGAGGATGTTACCACGGGTAACAGCGTCAGAAGCCAAAATGATGCGGCCGGTCTTCTTAACAGACTCGATAACTTTGTCGTAGTTGAAAGGTACTACCGAACGGGCGTCGATAACTTCAGCAGTGATGCCGTATTCTTCCCGCAGGATCTTTTCAGCAGCCATAGCGGTGTACAAAGTAGCACCGATGGTGAGGATGGTAACGTCGTTCCCTTCGGTACGAACGGCA
Source organism: Acutalibacteraceae bacterium (assembly GCA_045593325.1). GTDB lineage: Bacteria > Bacillota > Clostridia > Oscillospirales > Acutalibacteraceae > UMGS1484. The sequence continues at coordinate 11,887 of JAZNWL010000042.1, forward strand.
GGTTCACCAAAGGGAATTTCATAGTAACCTTCGGGTACACCTTCTTTAACGAATTCTTCACCCTTATCGTACAGTTGTTGGCTTTCGAAGAAGCAAACGGGGTCGGTGCCTTTCAAAGCGGTGTTCATAAGACCCTTAGCATCGTAAGGAGTTACGGGGTAAACAACTTTCAGGCCGGGGATGTGAGCGCACATGCCGGTCCAGTCTTGGGAGTGTTGAGCACCGTATTTGAAACCAACGGGTACACGAAGAACAACAGGCATTTGCAGAGCGCCTGCAGACATCCCTTGCCATTTAGCCATTTGGTTGAATACTTCGTCACCGGAGCAAACGATAAAGTCAGCGTACATCAGTTCTGCGATTACGCGACCACCTGCCATTGCGTAGCCTACAGCGGAACCAACGATGGCGGATTCAGCAATGGGAGAGTTGAACAAACGATGATAAGGCAGAGCTTCGGTGAGTCCACGATATACTGCGAAAGCACCGTTCCAGTCACGAACGTCTTCCCCGTAAGCAATCAAAGTGGGATCTTCATAGTATTTGTCCATAATGGCTTCAAACAAACCGTCACGAACAGAGTACAGTTTTGCTTTGGGATAGGGATTGCCGTTTTCGTCGAAAGCATACCGTTTGGAACGGGCAATTTTCTTAACGCGTTCGTTTTCTTCTTTGGGTTGACGAACTTCACATTCACGGTCGTCCATCTTGGCAACTTCTTTGTTGGAGAACATGATGCCTTCGATGTGATCGGGATGTTCGCTGTAATCGGTGTAGGGAGAGATTTCCAAGTCGGAAGCCAATTCGAACATTCTTTGGTTACGGTCAACCACAGCAGCGCGAATTTCTTCGATTTCTTTCTTGGTAGCAACTTTAGCGTCAATGATTTGTTGGGGGAATACGGTCAGGGGATCCATTGCTGCCCATTCTTCCACTTCTTCCTTGGTACGATAGCTCATAGCGTCGGAGGTGGAGTGACCGGACAAACGATAAGTAACAACGTCTAACAAAACGGGGCCTTTGCCTTCTTCCAAGAGTTTTCTCTTGCGTTTGTAAGCGTCGATAACAGCCAAGGGATTCCAACCGTTGATGCGTTCAGCATTCATTTGGTTTTGAGCAATGCAGCCCAAACGAGCCAGATCGCCGTAAGCCATGGTTTCGCCTTTGGTTTGGCCACCCATGCCGTAGTGGTTGTTGTTGAAGTTGTAGATAATGGGCAAACCGCCTTTGTAGCCGTCTTCCCACAGTTCGTTGTATTGGTCCATAGAGGCGAAGTTCATGGCTTCGTAAACAGGACCACGAGCAGCAGCACCGTCACCGGCGTTGGCAACTACGATACCGGGTTTTTTGTTGCATTTTTTATACAAAGCAACACCGGTAGCGATGGGGCCGGAACCACCAACGATAGCGTTGTTGGGGAAAATACCGAAGGGCAGGAAGAAGGCGTGCATGGAGCCGCCCAAACCGCGGGCAAAGCCGTTGTCTTTGGCGAACAATTCGCAGGTCAGACCATAGATAAAGAAGTCTTTGGCGATTTCTTTGGTGGTTTTGCCGGTGGTGTGTTTTTTGATGATTTCGTAGTTTTTACCGCCGTTGAAGTCTTCCATGATTTTGATGAGTTCTTCGTCGCTGAGTTTAGCGATGGCAGAAAGACCTTTTGCGATAACTTCGTGGTGAGAACGGTGGGTACCGAAGATGAAGTCGTTGGCATCCAGGGTGAATGCTTGACCTACAGCGGTAGCTTCTTCACCGATGGCCAAGTGAGAGGGGCCGGGATAGGTGAATTTTTTGCCGTTGTATTCCCCTTGCAATTTGATGGATTGCAACATGGATTCGAATTCACGAATGGCAACCATGTCGGCATACATGCCCAGGAATTCTTCTTTGGTGTAGTTTTTCTTTTCGTCTTTGACGGTTTTGTCGTATTCGCAAACGGGAATATCTTCAAAGGTGATGGTCCGTTTTGCAAATTTTTCTTCGGGTTTTACGTAAATTGACTTAGGCATTTGAAAACAACTCCTTTTTATTTTTAAAACGCAAGGTTTATTTCACTTATTTCACTTCAAAGAGAGCTTCCCGAACCACTTCGCAAACGGTGGGATGGGGGAATACGATTTCTTTCAAGTTGTCAATGGTGGCTTCGGTTTCAATCATCATGGCGGCGCCGTAGATGATTTCAGCCGCATAGTTGGCGATCATGTGAACGCCCAATACACGATGGTATTTTTTGTCAACAATGACTTTTACGATACCGTCTCCGCCGGGATTTTCGGCAATATAACGGCCGGATTGCATCATGGACATTTTTACCACTTCCACATCCAAGCCTTTGGCTTTGGCGGATTCTTCGGTTTCACCCACACAGCCAACTTCGGGATTGGTGTAGATCACGCTGGGAATGGCATCGTAACGCATACGGTCCCGTTTGCCCAGAATGTTGTTCACAGCCACTTCCCCTTCACGGTAAGCGGTGTGAGCCAACATGATCTTTCCGTTTACGTCCCCTGCGGCATAAAGACCTGCCACGTTGGTTTTCATGAATTCGTCGGTTTTAATGGCACCGCGATCCAGTTCCACGTTCAAGGTTTCCAAACCGTAGCCGGTGGTAACGGCACGACGACCGATGGCGCAAAGCACTTTATCGGCTTCCACGGATTTTACTTCGCCGTTTTCTTCGAAGGTTACTTTGCCGTTACCCACTTCGGTAACTTTGCAACCCAGTTTAAATTCGATGCCTTTTTTGATGTAGTTGTTCATCAAAATGTTGGAAATTTCACGGTCGGTAGGACCGGCGATCTTATCCATCATTTCCACAACAGTTACCTTACTGCCAACAGAGTTATAGTAGGAAGCCATTTCCATACCGATAACACCGCCGCCGATAACCACCAATTTTTCGGGGATCGCATCCAGATCCAGCACTTCGCGGTTGGTCATAACGAAACCGTCAGCCAGGCCTTCGCGAAGACCGGGAATGGGAGGAACAACAGCTTCGGAACCGGCACAAATGAGCATTTGTTTCCCGCAGTACACTTCGCCGTTTGCTTCTACTTTAAAGCCGTCAGCATCTCTGCCTTGAATGGTGCCCAAAGCGGGAACCACTTTAACACCGGCTTTTTTCATTTTGGCGCCAATACCGGAAACCAGCATTTTCACCACGCCGTTTTTGCGTTCTACCACTTTCTTTTGGTCGATGGTGGCGCCTGCGCAAGCAACGCCGTAAACGTCGCTATGGTTGCAGTAGTCGAACACTTTGGCGGAATAGAGCAAGGATTTGGAAGGAATACAACCTTCGTTCAGGCAAACGCCGCCCAATGCTCTTTTTTCGATCAACAAGGTTTTTAAGCCGCCGTGAGCAGCGCGTTCTGCGGCATTGTAACCGCCGGGGCCGCCGCCCAATACGATTAAATCAAAAATTTCCATTGTTTCGTCCTCCCCTATTATTTGCTAAGCAAAATGGAGAAATTCTCCAGAGCGTTTTTCAGGTCAACCAGGAAGCGGGAAGCGGGAGCACCGTCCACAGCGCGATGGTCGTAAGTAAGAGAAAGGCTCATAGCGGGATAAGTTTTGATTTCCCCTGCTACTTCACGCACACGGGTGGTGATGGTACCAACACCAAGGATCGCCACTTGGGGAGTGTTGATAACAGGAGTAAAGCTTTCAATACCGAAAGAACCAAGGTTAGAAATGGTGAAGCTGGCACCTTGCAACATATCGGGAGTAGCGGCACCGTCTTGGCAGGTTTTTGCCAATTTCTTGGCTTCGGCAGAAATTTCGTTGAGAGATTTCAGGTTAGCACCGTGCAAGGTGGGAACCAACAAGCCTTTGGGAGTGTCCACAGCGATCCCCAGGTTTACGTTGGTGAAGTAACGCATGGTGTCACCGTTTACCAGGTGAGCGTTCAGATCACGATGGGCTTCGTTTTTCAGTACACGGGAAACAGCATACAACATAATGTCGTTCAAAGTGATGTTGTTCAGACCCATAGCTTCGGCGTTGTTTTTCACCTTCTTACGGAATGCCATGATTTCGGTGGCATCGAAAGAAACGGTGTGGGTAAGTTGAGCGGCAGTAGCCAAAGAGTTGACCATTTGTTTGGCAATGGTTTTCCGAATGGTGGGCATTTTTTCGTCCACGTATTCGGGAGCGTCCACAGCGGCAACTGCGGCGGCAGCGGGAGCGGCGGCAGAGCCGATATCGCCCACCGAGAATTTACCGCCAATGCCGGTACCTGCGGCACCGTCGAAAGCGCCCATGGCGGCAGGCGTGCTGGTGGGGCCGTTTTCAATCAAAGTACGGATATCCCGTTCGATGATCCGACCGTCAGGGCCGGTGGCACCTGCAAAACGGGGGTCAACCCCTGCTTTGGCGGCCAAGGCTTTGGCACGGGGAGAAACTTTTACAAAGTCCCCTGCGGCTACGGGAGCAGCGGCGGCTACGGGAGCAGCAGCAGCGGGGGCTGCGGCAGGAGCGGCCGCGGCAGGAGCAGGAGCAGCTTCAGCGGCAGGAGCAGGAGCGGCAGCATCTGCGGGAGCAAATTCTGCGGTGCTTTCCCCTTCGTTCCCAATTACACATACATTGGTCATAACCTTAACGTCGTCATCTTCGTTGAAAAATTGTTCCAGCATAATGCCGTCAACGGGAGATTCTTCGTCAAGAGTGGATTTGTCGGTTTCGTAAGTGAAAAGGATATCGCCTTTTTTAACAGCGTCCCCTTTCTTTTTGTGCCAAGTGACGAGAATACAGCTTTCAACAGTAATCCCAACATTAGGCATCATTACGGGTGTTGCCATAATCAATTCCTCCTTAAAAAATTGAATGAATTATAAAATTAAATAAATATTGTAAACAATATTATTATTCAAACACAATGGCGGTGCCTTGCTGTTTTGCCAGGTCCACAATGGCTTTTTCCGGCAAGGTATCGGTGATTAAAATGTCCACGTCTTCCAGGGTGGCAAAGGTGTAGGGCATGGACTTGCCGAATTTGGAACTGTCCACCATGACAATGGTGCGACGGGCTTTGGCGGCGATGGCACGTTTCAGTTCACATTCATCCCAGTTGCCGCAGGTAAAGCCGGTGTCAGCCGAGAAGGCGGATGCCACCAAAAAGGCAATGTCAAAATTCAGGTTGCTGATGAATTGGAGCGACTGGGTTCCCGACACCGAAAGGGTGTTGCGGTTGATGACCCCGCCGATCATGGTAACGCTGGGCTTGTACCGTTTGGAAACTTCCATGGCAACGTTGGGTGCCCCGGTTACAATGGATAAATTCAGGTCAGGCAAGGCACGGGCAAAACTCATCCCCGTGGAGCCCGAATCCATATAAATGGAGCGGCCGGTTTCCACGTACCCCGCCGCAATCCGGGCGATATGTTCCTTGGCGGCAGGATTCTTCACCGCCCGCAGGGCGTAAAGATCTTCCTGGGTTCCCAAAGATTTAATATGGCGGGCGCCCCCGCGAATGCGGATGGCTTCCCCGATTTTTTCAAAGAATTCCAAATCTCGCCGTAAGGTCATGCTGGAAACTTCAGGGAACTTCTTTTCCAAGTCTTTCAACAAGATGGTATCCTGTTCCCGCAGAAGTTCTAAAATCTTCTCCCGACGGTTAAAGCTCACGGACAAGACCTCCTTTTTCCTTAAAATATAAGGCTGTTTATAAAAATGTTAAAAATTCACACTATCGTGTTAATTATAATCATTTGACAGGGTTTTGTCAATGGGTTTCGACAAATAATATCCCCTTTTTAGAGAAAAAATCTGCCCCACTCATAAGAGTAGGGCAGATTAGTTTATCGGACTATTTTGTTACCGATTTACCTCGCGAAAACGCCCAGGGTTTTAGTGGTAAGAATTTGCCTACTGGGTAACAAGATCATCTTGGGTTTGCACTGTCACAGTTTCCAGCTTCAACAAGGGTAAGATCTCATTGATTTGATCATAGTGACCGTAAAGAAGCGCAGAATGAACCACATCGTTTTGCTTCCAAACAAAAACAGCCGAATCAGAAGAAACGTTTCTCATATAAAGATACTCAATTCCATTCACCGTAGTTCGGAAATAGTTTTCCTTCCCCTTGTTTAAATTGGTTTCGAATCCATTATAAAATGCTTGGTCGAAATCTATCGTATGAGCTGCTATGAATAATTCCGAGGTCTCAGCCTCACCAAATCGATAGTGATAATTTATCGTTGACAACTCCACAATAATTTTGTCCAAGGATACCAATTCATTGCTTGATGAAATTCCGGGACGCAAATAGGTAATGGTGTTTCCCTGTTGCATGGTTTGCAAAGCCTCGGCAGAAACAGCATTTTCTACCTGGGTTTGATTTTTAAACCAGTTTTTCAGTTGCGCTTCCGTAGAAAATTCTAAATCTTCTTCCACAATCATATTTTCTTGTTCATTTTTATCATTGGACACAGGTGTTGATACAACCGTTTTTTCGGATTCCCCGGAAACAGCAACCGATTCCGTCTTTTGGGGTTTTGATTCAACCGAAGCTTCTACCGTTGTGTCAACCTTGATCTCTCCTGCCTCTTGTGATTGGGGAGCCGCCGTTTGAACATCAGCCACCGAAGAAACGTCTGTGGGCGTTTCTTCCCCTTGGGAACATCCTGCAAAAGAAAGAACAAGTGCCAACGATACCAGAATAAGCAGTAATTTTTTCATAGTCGATATCCTCCTTTATGAATCAGATGAATTGGCTAAATAGTTTTCTATCAATAATCGGCAATCATCGCAATACAACTGGTCAGGTTGAGAATTCCAATACGTCGCCAGCATTGTTAGGTTCCATCCATACGACATTATACAAACGCCCCCGTTATGTACAGTATCTGGCGTTGAATCCGCACCAGTTGCCGCTCCCAGACAATGAGAAATTTCATGCAAAGCCACATATTGGTCTCTATAAATTGTGTTGTCACCAGTTGTGGCATTTCCGTTCCTGTATACTGTACAAACCATATATGATCTGATGGCTACTCCCTCTACTAAACTGTACGCATGCGCGCCATCATCATCTTTACCACAGGGAATATGCCCACTAAACATTACGAAAAGTTTATGTTTATTTGCATCCGTTTTCCCATTATACATATCTCGCAAATTAGCCGTGGAATTCTTATGATGCGCCGTAGAAAGCTGTTTTGAAGTATCATAAGCAGCGCAAGATGAACCGGTTGCATGGCTTGAAGGACAATTCGCATTATAGTTATATCCTGTGCATTGATCCCCATAAGACTGTTTGTAAACAGGGGTTTCCATCTTAACACCTATACCGAAAACGTTTTCAATAATCTCTTTAATCTCCGACTGTTTAGCGGTTACATTGGAAAGTGTTGACGACCAATTCCTGTTATAACGCTCCTGGAATCCGGTATCATAATAATAACTAATGGCAACCTGCTGATCCTCAACCTGCCAAACAGCGCCGTAATTACTATAGTCTACCGCACAGTTGGTGGTAGTTATCGTGCTTCTACCATAGGTGGTTAAAGTCCTCGAGGTACAAGCAAAATTTACAAGTTGAAAACCATTCGTGACAGGAATAATATACCACCATTGAGAGTTAGTTATAGAATCAGTCTCCTGAAAGGTAGTTTTATAGTTTTGATTTAACCGCAGGTATTTTCCATTCACAATATTTTTGATATAGTATATCGGTCTAGTAGCGTCCGCAAGTTGTATAGCAAATCGATGCCTGTCAGTATTAGAACTCGTATTAAAATAAGCATTATCATCCGCATCCGCATACAATCGATGATTGGATGCAGAGTTCTTAATTTGATATATAAAATTGGATGCAATTCCTTGTGCGGTTCCCAATGGTAAATTCACCCGATTTTTGTCCCAAAAAGACAGTATCTTGTCTACTGCATATTTATTTATTTCCAAAGCATCCACCGAATCAATATCCCCATCCATATCAACATCTGCTGCCAAGATTTGATCCGAATCCAACTCAACCTTATCAGTAGCATATTGCAAAGCTAAAAGTGAATCTTTTGAATCAATGGTTGTATCTTTATTGATGTCGCCCAAAACCACCTTTTGAAAAGAAAAAGGATCACTGACGCTGGCTGAATTATCACTATATGCTTCTATTAGTGAACAATAAACAGAGTTTTGAGGTGAAGTAGCAGTTGCAGGAGCATTAAAACAAAAATTCACCAACTTAGTACCCTGCTCATAATTAAAGGCACTCATGATATTTGCATAGAGGTACCCGTCGTCTTCATAAGACGACGTTTCAACTATTATAGCCGAATGAACAGGGGTTATATCTACATTGCAATACTTATAAAATCCAAAGAAGTTGATGAACTAATTCGCAATCTTGCAGTATCAACATCGCTACGATTCATGGTAAGGGCTAACACGACATTTTTATACTGCACAGCAGATTCCGGAGGTGAAATTGCTGTAATTTCGGTATCACTGTCCATCAGATCCGGTGATACAACAAAATCGGTTGATGTTACAGTTGGCAAAACAGAGGAACCAACCGCATCTAATCCAAGTGCCATACTGTAATGAAAAACAGTACCAAGTACAATTAAAATACATACAGTAAATATTACTATTTTCCGCCAAATGATTTTTCCATTGCTCGCCATATTATAACATCTCCTTTTTTCATGGTATAGAAGTGCCCTTCCTACTTTGAAATATACCATACTTTTCACAAGAAGTCAATGCATAATAGATATAATTGCTTTGGATTTTTTCTTGTTTTTGTGAAGAATGTCAAAACTAATTCAAAATTATGTTGACTTCACTTTGTAAACATTCGGTAAATTTTATTCCCAACCCGTTGCAAGTTGCCGAAATTTCATGTATTATGAAAACAGAAATCAAAATCATGTGAATTTTTAACATATAGAGGACGTATTGTATCATGAACGTTGCTTTTTTTCTCACCCCCAAAAACACCGTGGCATATTTGTATGACCATTATACCATCCGTCAAGGTCTGGAAAAAATGAAACACCACGGGTATACCGCCATTCCCGTGATCACCAAAGAGGGCAAATACGTGGGCACCGTCAGCGAAGGGGACTTTTTGTGGCATCTGGTGCGGGGGGAAACCGGCGAACAGCTCCACCAGATCGACATTAAGGAAACCGAAGACCGTAAGATCAAAGACCTGCCCTTTAACGGGGTGTATCAACCCGTCACCATCACCGCCACCATTGAAGAACTCATGGAAAAAGCCGTGACCCAGAACTTCGTTCCCGTGGTGGACGACCTGCATTCTTTCATCGGCATTGTCACCCGCCGGGATATTATCCGGTATTTTTTCAATCGGTCGGGGGTATGATCACGTCCCGCGTGATGATATCAATGGGAAGCATTGTATGAAATCCCAACCCGCTTATGGGAGATTCCATACCACTCCTTCGGATCGGATGCAACCAAAAAGAAAACGGAACGCATAGCGAGACTTCCTTATGGGAAGTCTCGCAGTTTTATTCGCCTCGTTTCCCTCGGCGAGTTATATTGCTTCGCAGTGATATTCGGCTAACGCCGAGTGGTATTGCCTTCGGCAGTTTATAGGCGAATAAAATAACACTGGAATCGTTAGATTTTCGACACCTATGTGGCAAAAGAGCAAACTTTATGTGTCATCCAAGTTATCCCACTTGACTTTTGCGCATAATCTGGGTATAATTGGGATAACCTGATTAACGGAGGTGTCTTCATGAACCAAAACGAAATTTTACAGCGTATTGAAGAACTCGAACGAGAGATTTCTGCACTTCCGCCCGGAAATGTAAGTGCAAAAACAGTTAAGGGCAAAGAATACTATTATCACAGATACACGATTCATGGAAAGAGAAGCGAAGACTATATTGACTTTGAAAAGGTTGAAGAACTTCGTAATCAAATTGAAAAACGCAAGGAACTTGAGGTAGAACTAAAAACTTTGAAACGCTCTATTCCTGTTCCCAAACCCACAAAGAAGAAAAAAGACAATCACGAGTTTTTCACTTATGTCAGAATCGATGATCAACTTAAGAGTTATGCATCACATGTCAAATCGTATAAGAAACGTGAATGCTATTCTGAACTGAAAGAGTATGTGTTTGGTGAACATCAAGACAAAGTCTTTATCTTGTATGGTCTGCGCAGAACCGGTAAAACAACTTTGATTCGGCAAGCTCTTTTAGATATGTCATCAGAACAACTTTCTAAAACGGCTTTTATCCAAGTCAAATCAAAAGATACCCTATCAAACATTAATTCGGATTTGAAGTATCTGGAAAGCAAAGGATATCAATATGTCTTTATTGATGAGATTACCCTAATGGAGGATTTCATCGAAGGAGCTGCTTTGTTCTCAGACATATATGCAAGTAGCGGTATGAAGATTGTTTTGTCCGGCACTGATTCGCTGGGTTTTGTTTTCACAGAATACGAACAACTTTACGACCGTTGCATCATGCTGCACACAACGTTTATTCCTTATCGTGAGTTTGAAAATGTTTTGGGTATCAAAGGCATTGATGAGTTTATTCGATTTGGTGGCACCATGAGCATGGGTGGTATCAACTATAACGAGAAGTCATCCTTTGCAAGTAAGAAAAGTGCCGGTGAATACATCGACAGTGCTATTGCACGAAACATCCAACACTCTTTGAAATATTATCAAGATGGTGGTCACTTTCGTCACTTGTATGACTTGTATCTTAAAGGCGAATTAACAAGCGCTATTAATCGCGTTGTTGAGGACATGAACCACAGATTTACTCGTGAAGTCCTAACCAAGACTTTTAAATCGAATGATCTGTCACTCACAGTCAGAAATCTTCTTAAAGATAGAAGCGAGCCTTTCGCCCTAAATGAAAATATCGACCACGAGGCAGTTGTTAAATCAATCAAAGTTATGCTGGATATTCTAAACAAAGATGAGCAAGAAGTTGATGTCGATGATAGTCATGTCTATCAGATTAAGGAGTACCTTTCTTTGCTTGATTTGATTATGGAGATTGATATTGTCCATCTTCCTGATGTCAACCACAGAGAAAAGAAGATCGTGATCAGTCAGCCTGGTATGCGTTATGCACAAGCAGAAGCTCTTGTTAAGTCATTGCTTCTCGATGAGAAGTTTGGTGTCCTTTCTATCATTGAACGAAATCGTGTCATAGAAAGAGCATTAGGAGCAATCAAAGGTCGAATGATTGAAGACTTAATACTTCTTGAAACAAAGATTGCTAATCCAAATAAGCAGGTATTCCAACTGCAATTTGCTATTGGTGAATTTGATATGGTCGTTTATGATCCTGAATCATTAACCTGCGAGATATTTGAGATTAAACTAAGCAAAGAAGTTGTTTCACAACAGTATCAGCATCTTATCAACCAAGATAAATGCACGAAAACAGAGCATCGCTTCGGTAAGATTACCGGTAAGTATGTTATTTATCGAGGCGAAGCAACCAATGTTGATGATATTCAATACTTGAATGTAGAAGAGTATTTGAAATCACTTCATGTATTGCCTTTATCCGATTCTTGAGTTGCTCAATTTGCTCAGAAATTTCTTTGGGTTCATCTTCACACCGGTTCAGTCTCATAACCCTCAACCGCTCCCTTTTGTTTTCTCCTCGTAGCAAGAAAAATCCTCACTCCCTTTGTAGGAATGTTCTTAGCGAACATTCCTACAGTTTTATTCGCCTAGGTTGGCAAGACTCGAACCTGCCAACGCCTACAAATGCTATTTTTTGATTTCACATCGCCTCAAACCTTGACATACGCCAGTATGCCTGCGGTTTTCGTCTTCCTGAAATACAAAAAATATCAATTTGTAGGTTCGTAGAAATTTCTGCC
>JAZNWL010000043.1:0-6224 GCA_045593325.1 Acutalibacteraceae bacterium
TTCCTAAGACCGTTTGGCCTCCGACTTCACGGTTCCGCAAGGATAGTATGCTTTAAAATGTGAACTTTTGGCACAATATTGCGTTAAAACCCACCGATATGCGTTAGCATTATCGGTGGGTTTTGCCTTATCTTGTACTCAAAATTTTCATTTTAAAGTGCCTTGCAGTTTTGTAGATATGAGGAATTCACATCGAAGACGAAAAACGAAGGAATACTCCCGTATTTCAAGGCTTTTCGGCAAGTTGTGGAGGATTTTCTATCTCCAAAACCATACTTCCTTACGGAACCGTGGCATATGGTCAAGCATTTTTTTGCAAAGTTTTCTTGGCAACCATGGTTAATGAGCGTTTTTCTCATTTTCTTTTGGCGAACACCATAATGATTGCCATAGGTAATCCAAAGCCTATCCAGGAAAACAGGAAAATCCACCACCAAAAGGGTTCAAAAAACACCACCGGCATTCCATCCAGCCAGGACAAAAGTGCTCCCATCCCCATCATGGCGGGGGTAAACAGCGATGCAAACAACCCACCTGCCACCATAAAAATCAATAAAAACAGTTTCCATGTAGATACATAAAACAAGTCAATGGATTGTTTTTCTTCCTTAGTTAATGATTTTAATTGGGATTTTTTGGTGGCAATTCGCACCATTTGTTTCAATTCACCTATATCCTGTTTCCCTTCGATTCCATGGGAAAAACTTCCAAAGAATCGATGCCCTTTTTGACGAAAAGTACAAGTAAAAGCGTCCTGTGATGATTCGCCTTTTTTTAATAAATGGGTACCATATAAGAAGGAGATCAACAAGGAGTTTTCTCCAAATTGCTCTTCGCAACGGATATGATATGCCACCCGTTTGTGCCACCCCACCAAATAATCCATACCGTAAGACTCTGCGAAATGTAATTGTTTCATGGGACCCATTTTCACAAAATTGGGATAGGTACCTTCATACCCATGTTGTGCCATCTCCTGTTGAATTTTTTCCCGTACCTCCGGAAGACACCCGGGGTCATCCGCCGATTCCTGCCGAGAAGGATACCCCATTTGCGATTGCTCCACACGGCGATACAGTTCCCGCCAAAGGGGCTCATACTTTTCCCGTGCCAATTCTTTCATAACCTTGTGAATGGAAAACACCTTTTTCCTCATGGATCTGGCTTGCTCCACTCTTTCTAACAAGGAAAAAGCCTTCCTGTACCCCGGTTGAGAAAACAATTCCTTAAAAAGAGGGAACGGGGCTTCTTCCCGGTACGACTGCCATTGGGACAAACGAATCCCTTCTCGGAACAAAGGAAGCAATTCCTTTTCTTGCTCATTCAAATACTCTCCGGGAATTTCGCTTTTAAATATAACGCCCCTCATCATGCTCCACAAGGTTTCCCAAGAGGTATCAAAAAAAACCGTCTCGGTTGCAGGATGCACCCGCACCTCGGCGGTAGCATGAGTAAACCGAAGGACAAAAGGTTCAAGGGTTTCATCATCCCAATTTTCAACCTCTCCCACCAGACAATATTCATCATCCCCCTTGGAAATGGCTTGCTTTTGAAAGGAAATCATATCATAGTTTTTAGGAACACCGGTGGCATTATGGAACACCAGGGTCAAATCATAACCGGGACCGCTTTCCACCGGAAAATGAAGATCCTTTCCTACACGACAGAATGAATCCGGTACCTCACCAATATCCAACATTTGTTCCAGGGCATATCGGGCATCCTGGGGCAAATCTTTGGTAACCCTTTTAAAATGATTGTCGGCACGGCTCCCCTCTTCCATGACCCGTTGATGGCAGGCGCACAAAAAGGAAATAAATTCCTCATCACTCACAGAGGGTTCCATATATGCCATCACCTGTTTGGGAAAGGATTCCCCCTTCAAATATTCACGAGTTACGAACTTACGCATTTTCTTTTTGGTTCTTTTGTTGGCTTTTTCCGGAGATAGGTTATACCGATCTTGCACACCACAGTATGCCAAATCCAACAATTCTATATACGCCATATCGATACGGCATACGTCCATTTTCTTCACCTCTTGTTTGCCCATTTACTGATTGGGTCACACTGCTTTTTTCTGCCCCAACAACCAGGCAAGCAAATTCTCATCAAACGCCCGATCCCAGGAGTTGTGCCCTACCCCTTCATACAGGGTACATTGAAAATCGGGGTGCCACCCTTCCAGAGCATTTTTCATTTCCATAGTCTGATTGGGGGAAACCAAAGTATCTTCCAATCCATGGAAGGTGCGAATGGGCATTTTCAGCACTCCCGAATTCCATGCCATACCGCCGCCGCAACAGGGGGCAATGGCGGCAAAGACTTCGGGATATGCCATGGCGGTGTACCAGGTGCCAAAACCACCCATGCTCAAACCGCACAAGTAAATTCTATTACGGTCCACATCAAATTTTTCTGCCATGGTATCAATAAATGCCTTCAAACTTTCAATTTTTGCTACCCAAAAACTATTGGCAGGGCATTGGGGCATCACCAGAATACAATCCTTTAAATTCCGGTCGTTGACGACGTTGGCAAAGCCGTTGACCAACACTTTTTCCACGTCACTGCCGTCCCCCCGTTCTCCCGCCCCATGCAGTTGAAGCAAAAGAGCAGGGTGTTCGCCCAATTCATCAGGAATATAAGCCATATAGGGGAAACCCTTGGTGTTATTTTTTACCGTAATCACTCTCATGTTCTTTTCTCCTAAAAAATTGTTTCAAATGATTGACAGAACCCCTGAATTTGGGGTACAATAACTTTGATTTGAGTATACATCAAATTTTGCCAAAAAACAACCCAAGGAGGAGTTCTTTATGAACATCACCAAAGATATTCGTTACATCGGGGTGAATGACCACGCTGTGGACCTGTTTGAAGGACAATATATCGTCCCCAACGGCATGGCATACAACTCCTATGTAATTTTAGACCAAAAAATTGCGGTTATGGATACCGTGGACATTAACTTCACCCATGAATGGCTGGATAATCTGCAAAACGTTCTGGGTGACCGCACCCCTGATTATTTGATCGTGCAACACATGGAGCCTGACCATTCTGCCAACATCGGTACTTTTATGAAGGCATACCCCAATGCCACGGTGGTTTCCTCCGCCAAGGCGTTTGCCATGATGAAAAACTTTTTCGGCACCGATTTCACCGATAACCGTATCGTAGTGGGGGAAGGAGACACCCTTTCCCTTGGGGAACACACTCTCACCTTCGTTACCGCCCCCATGGTGCACTGGCCGGAAGTGATTGTCACTTACGACAGCACCGATAAAGTTTTGTTCTCTGCTGACGGGTTCGGTAAATTCGGAGCATTAGACGTGGAAGAAGACTGGGCTTGTGAAGCCCGTCGGTATTATATTGGCATTGTAGGCAAATACGGCGCTCAGGTACAAAACCTGTTAAAAAAAGCCGCCGGGCTGGATCTTGAAATCATTTGCCCCTTACACGGTCCTGTACTCACCGAAAATTTAGGATATTATTTAAATTTATACAACACCTGGTCTTCCTATCAGCCGGAAGAAGAAGGCATTATGATTGCCTACACCTCGGTATACGGCAACACCAAAAAAGCCGTTTTGCAACTGGCAGAAAAACTCAAAACCCTTGGTTGTCCCAAGGTTGTGGTGAACGACCTGGCTCGGTGCGACA
The DNA here is from genome assembly GCA_045593325.1 of Acutalibacteraceae bacterium. GTDB lineage: Bacteria > Bacillota > Clostridia > Oscillospirales > Acutalibacteraceae > UMGS1484. The sequence continues at coordinate 3,667 of JAZNWL010000043.1, forward strand.
TGGCAGAAGTGGTGGAAGATGCTTTCCGTTACAGCAAGTTGATTCTTGCCACCACCACCTATAATGCCGACATTTTCCCCTTTATGAAGGAATTTATCCACCACCTCACCGAACGGAACTTTTCCAACCGCACGGTAGGATTCATTGAAAACGGCAGTTGGGCACCCTTGGCCGCCAAGGTGATGAAAGGCATGCTGGAAGGTTGCAAAAACCTGACCTTTGCCGAAAATGACGTAAAAATCCTGTCGGCTTTGGGAGACGACAGTGCCGCGCAACTGGAAGCCCTGGCACAGGAACTTTGCAAAGATTATCTGGCAATGCAAAGTGAAACCGCCGATAAAAACGATTTAACCGCCCTGTTTAACATTGGTTACGGTTTATACGTTGTTACCTGTCATGACGGCAAAAAAGACAACGGCTTAATCGTCAACACCGTTTCCCAGGTCACCAACACTCCCAACCGCATTGCGGTAACCATTAACAAGGAAAGTTATTCCCACCACGTTATCAAGCAATCGGGGAAAATGAACATTAACTGCCTGACCACCGATGCTCCCTTTGAAGTGTTCGAAAAATTCGGTTTTGTCAGTGGCAGAACGGTGAATAAATTTGAAAACTGCCAACCCCTGCGGTCGGATAACGGTTTAGTCTTCCTGCCCCGTTATATCAATTCCTTTATGTCCTTAAAGGTGGAACAATACGTGGACTTAGATACCCACGGAATGTTCATTTGTTCCATTTCCGAAGCACGGGTGATGAGTGACAAGGAAACCATGACTTACACTTACTATCACGATCACGTGAAACCCCGCCCCCAAACCAATGGTGTGAAAGGGTATGTTTGTAAAATTTGCGGGTATATTTATGAGGGTGACTCACTACCCGAAGATTTTATTTGTCCTTTGTGCAAACACGGCGCTGCCGATTTTGAAAAAATTACAGACTAAGAAAGAAGGAACCAACAATGAAAAAGTATGTATGTGACGTATGCGGATGGGTGTATGACGAAGCCGCCGGCGATCCCGATAACGGCATTGCTCCCGGCACCAAATTTGAAGATTTGGGTGACGATTTTGTGTGCCCCTTATGCGGAGTAGGCAAAGATGATTTTTCTGAAGAATAAGGACTTACAATAATAGCATAGAATCATCAATCCCAAATAATTTGTAAAAAAATCCCGCTTTTGCGGGATTTTTCTTTTTATTCGTCGAAATCTGTGGTATACTACCTATAGTTATATAGAAACGAGGAAATCCCATGAAACAAATGGAATTTTGTGCCCCTTGCCTTTTTGGATTAGAGGGGATTTTGGCAGACGAACTGCGAAAATTAGAGATCCAGAACATTCGGGCGGAAAACGGCAGAGTGCTGTTTTCAGGGAACGGACACACCCTTGCCCGTGCCAACCTGAATCTTCGCACCGCCGAGCGGGTGGAAATTGTGCTGGGCAGTTTTGAAGCTCACAGTTTTGAAGATTTGTTCCAAGGGGTGAAAGCCCTCCCCTGGGAAAACTATATTCAAAAACATCACGCCTTCCCGGTAAAAGGATGGTCGTTGAATTCCGACCTGCACAGTATTCCCGATTGCCAGGCCATCATCAAAAAAGCGGTGGTGGACCGGCTTTCTTCCAAATACCACATCGGCTGGTTTGAAGAAACCGGGGCAACCCTGCCCATTCGGTTTTCCATTTTGAAAAACCAGGTCACCATGATGATCGACACCTCCGGGGCGGGACTTCACAAGCGGGGATACCGTGCCAACGCTGCGGCAGCGCCCATGAAAGAAACCCTTGCCGCCGCCATGGTGTCTTTGATTCGTCCTTATGACGATTCCATTTTATACGACCCCTTCTGCGGTTCGGGCACCCTGCTCATTGAAGGGGCATTGCAAGCCTGTAACGTTGCACCGGGGCTTAGGAGAAAATTTTTGGCAGAATCCTGGGACTTTTTAGATCCTCAAGTGTTTATGGAGGAACGCAGCCGCGCCATGGACGCCATTCGGCGGGAAGTCACCTTCCGTTGCATTGGCAGTGATATTGACCCCGCTATGGTGGAACTGACCCGGCAAAACGCCAAAAAAGCAGGGGTGGGCAATCGGATCGTGCTTTCCCCTGCCGACGTAAAAGACTTTGCACCCCAAACCCAGCGAGGCATGGTGGTTGCCAATCCCCCTTACGGAGAACGGCTGTTGGATATTGACACCGCCCGTTCCATTTACCGCACCATGGGAAAAGTTTTTCAGCAAAAACCCGGTTGGCGGTACGGCATCATTAGTCCCGATGAAGAATTTCAAACCTACTTTGGCAGAAACGCCGATAAAAAACGGAAGCTTTATAACGGCATGTTAAAATGCAATTTGTATTTATACTGTAAGTAACGTGAGCCTTCTTGAAAAACGTTTTTATTCTCAACCCCCACGCGGGGAAAGGGAAACAAGCCAAGAAACTGGCAGAAGAAATTGAAACCTATTTTCAAAAAGATCCCCAACCCTATGAGATCTGCTACACCCAAAGCCCGGGAGACGGCAAGGCCATTGCCCGCCGGTTTGCCCAAACAGGA
>JAZNWL010000044.1:0-17464 GCA_045593325.1 Acutalibacteraceae bacterium
TAAAACTCGCAAAGCAAATAACACTCTTTTGGAAATATTTCGCCGTTGGCGAAGTATTCCAAAAGAATATCACTGCGAAGCAATATCACTCGCCGCAAGGCGAATAAAACTGCCCAAGTGTCCTTGAGAACACTTGGGCAACAGCTACAGGGTTTTATTGTGGTGGCGGATCGGTAAAAAACTTTACAGAATACTGTATTTTTATGGAATAAAAGGGTAGATTTTAAAGGGGAAGTGTGCTATACTTAATCTCTAAGAGTGTGTCAAACATTCGTTACTTATTCTTCTTCATGAAAGGAAATGCAAAATGAAGAAATTGATATATGCCGATAACGCCGCAACCACCTCGTTAAATCCTGCGGTGTTAGAAAAAATGATGCCTTATCTCACCAGTGAATATGCCAACCCTTCCAGTTTATATTCCTTCAGCGACTCTGCCAAAACCGCAGTGGAAACCGCAAGAGAGCAGGTGGCAACCGCTTTGGGGGCAAAGGTGAACGAGATTTATTTCACCTCCGGGGGCAGCGAAAGTGACAACTGGGCCATCAAAGGCATTGCCGCCACCATGGCAAAAAAAGGCAAAAAACACATTATTTCTTCCGCTTTTGAACATCATGCGGTTCTTCACACCTTGAAAGCTCTGGAAAAACAAGGGTTTGAAATTACCCTGCTTCCTGTGTATGAAGACGGTTTGGTACGGGTGGAAGATTTGAAAAACGCCATTACCGATGACACTGCTTTGGTCACCATTATGTTTGCCAACAACGAAATCGGCACGGTGCAACCTATCAAAGAATTGGCGGCAGTTTGTAAGGAAAAAGGTGTGTTTTTCCATACTGACGCTGTCCAGGCGGTGGGTCATATTCCTGTGAACGTGGATGAATTGGGTGTGGACATGTTGTCCCTTTCCGGCCACAAATTCCACGGCCCCAAAGGCATTGGCGCTTTGTATATCCGTCGGGGTGTGGTTCCTGCGGTTCTCATTGACGGGGGCGCTCAGGAACGGAATCGCCGAGCCGGCACCGAAAACGTTGCTGCTATCGTAGGCCTTGGGGAAGCCATTACCCTAGCTGTGGCATCCATGGAAGAAACCGCCAAGAAACTGGAAGTTCTGCGGGATCATTTTATGGACAAGGCTTTGGAAATTGAACGGTCCAGAGTGAACGGTCATCGGGAGCATCGGTTACCCGGGAACGTGAATATGTGTTTTGAAGGGATCGAAGGGGAATCCTTGCTTTTAATGCTGGATATGAAAGGCATTTGCGCTTCTTCGGGTTCTGCCTGCACCTCGGGGTCACTGGATCCCAGCCACGTGCTTCTTTCCATTGGGTTGCCCCACGAAGTGGCTCACGGTTCTTTGCGCCTTTCCTTTGGCGAAGAAACCACCCTGGAAGACGTGGACTATATTTTAGAAACGTTACCTCCCATTGTGGACAGGCTTCGTGCTATGTCACCCCTTTGGGAACGAATTGTAAAGGAGAATGTGTAATGTATACCCCTGAAGTTATGGAACATTTCACCAATCCTCGGAATGTTGGTGAAATTGAAAATGCCGACGGCATTGGCGAAGTTGGTAACGCCAAATGCGGTGACATTATGAAAATGTATATTAAGGTGGACGGGGACGTGATCACCGACGTGAAATTCAAAACCTACGGTTGCGGTTCCGCCATTGCCACCAGTTCCATTGCCACCGAAATGATCAAAGGAAAAACCATCAGCGAAGCCTTGACCCTTTCCAACCAAGCGGTAGTAAAAGCTTTGGGTGGGCTTCCTGCTCATAAAATCCATTGTTCGGTGTTGGCAGAACAGTCTATCAAAGCCGCCATTGCCGATTATTACACCCGTCAGGGCATTGACCCCACCCCCATTGTGGGCAAGATTTCCGAATGTGAACATTGCCACGACGGCGGTTGCTGTAACGGTTAATTGAAAGGAGTACTACCTTATGTCAGGACATTCCAAATGGAACAATATTAAACGGAAAAAAGAAAAGACCGACGCTCAAAAGGCCAAGATCTTTACCAAGATCGGTCGTGAAATGTCGATCATTGTGCGGGAAGGCGGCCCCGACCCCAACGCCAACGCAAGACTGCGGGACTGTATTGCTAAAGCCAAAGCAAACAACGTGCCCAATGATAACATTGAACGGATCATCAAAAAAGCTTCCGGGGAAGCCGGCGGCGCAGAATACGAAAGCCTGATCTACGAAGGCTACGGCCCTGCCGGGGTTGCTGTGATCGTGGAAACTTTGACCGACAATCGCAACCGCACCGCTGCCGATATGCGTCATTATTTCGACAAAAACGGCGGGAACCTGGGGCAAACCGGTTCGGTTATGTTTATGTTTAACCGGGTAGGTATGCTTCGCATTGAAGCCGAAGGTCTGGACGAAGACACCGTGATGGAAGATGCTCTGGAAGCCGGTGCGGAAGACTTTACCGCCACCGACGATCTCTTTGAAATTGCCACTGCTCCCAACGATTTAGGGGTAGTTCGTGATGCTTTGGACGCCAAAGGTTACACCTTTGCTTCTGCGGAAGTGGAATACATAGCCTCCACCGACGCCTCCTTGCCCGATGAAGAATCGGTACAAAAAATGGAACGTTTGATTGAAATGCTCGAGGACAATGATGACGTTCAAGCGGTGTGGCATAATTGGAACAATGACTGATTGAGATAAGAAAATATAACACCCAACACCCTTAGTTAGAAATAACTAAGGGTGTCAGTTTGTCAAAAAAAGTTTTTTTGACAAACTGCCAGACTTTCAAAAAAGGTGCAGGATGGCATTTTCTCTTTTAGGGCTCCCGCAAAAATGAAATTTTTGTGGGAAGCGAAGGAGCAGTGGAACAAGTGACGTTTTCACCGAACAGGTGAAAAGGAACGAGCGGAACTTGCGACGGAGCAAGATGTACGAGGGTACTTCGAGTGCCGAAAAAATGACAAATAGGCGCAAAAATGGGGAGAATTCGATATTCTCCCCATTTTTCCTTTGATTTATTTTTCTTTTTGGGTTCCCATTTGTTTTATTGGTGATAAAGCGCCTATGTTCCTTTGACTTTTTTGACAGTCTGACACCCTTAGTTAGAAATAACTAAGGGTATTGTTCATTCTTTTACATACTCGGCAATATCTTCTAATTTGCAGTTCAGTGCCTTGCACAGTTTATCCAAAGTTTTGGTTTCAATATTTTCATTGGTGCGGAGTCGGCGAATGGTTTTACTGTCGATTCCGCATTTTTCTCGCAGCATATAGGTGGAAACCCCTTGTTGTTCCATGGTTTTCCAAAGTCTGTTAAACAGTATCATAGTATTCCCCCTTGACAAGGTTTATTATGGGGGTTATAATCCTTTTTATTAAGGGGATATAATCCCCATGGAGGAGAAATGGGAATGGAAAATTACAAGGAAATGTATAGAGAATTGTTTATTGCAGTAACAAAAGCAATAAGAATCCTGGAGGAAGCTCAGCAAAAATGTGAGGAAATATATATCAATGAAGAAAATACGGAAAAGATAATGGATGTCATCACCCCACTGAAAGAGTACGAAACGCTGGCCTTATGTAAGGGAGGGACTTTGTGCCCTCCCGTTGTTCAGTCCACCGTAACCACCGTTTGTTCCTCCGGCAGAGGGAGTTCTTCCAATACAATATCGTCGGGGGTGCGACGGTAGAGATGCAAAATCATGTGATTTTGGTCAAATGCCACATCCTGGACGTTATTGGATTCTGCCAACTGTCGTTGCAGTTGCCGTTTTTGTTTTAGGGATGGGGTTTTGGCAAACTTGATGACTTTTTTCACCATTTAAAACCATTCTTTCCATTGTTCCGCCGCCTTTTGGAACCATTCCACCGTTTTGAATTTCACCTGATATTTGGGCCCGTTTTCAATAAGTTCTTGCTGGTTTTGGGTCAACAAATTCTGCAAGGGATCAGGGTTTGCGGTGACTTCTTGGGCGGCGGGAATACACAGGGGCGGGAACATCACACACCACCAGTTTTGCCCCGCGCCCTGTCCTATTATAACCCGCAGGGCGGTGTAATTGCCGGCGGGCAGGGTGATATTGTCATAAACCCGTGTGTTAAAATATGCCTGTTCTATAGAGCAGGTCACCGAGTCTTCACACCCTTCTTGCCGCAAGGTTTGTTCTGCCACCTGTTCCAACTCGTTTAAATAGGATTGGGTGAGAAGAACCGCTTGGTCTTTGGTGTGGGCGGTGGTGAACAGGGTTTTGCCGTAGGTAAGTAATGCATCCCGCACTTTCAGTTTTAAGGCTTGGTCGTGCTCACTGTCGGAATTGGCAAGAACGTGAAGCCGCACCAGGTTGTCCCGAATTTGATAGCAGTCCTGGGCAAGCAGGGTAGCTTGCAAAATGAGAGTAACGGCGAATGCCAGACAAAGGGATGAAATCCAAAATTTTTTGTTATGTTGTTTTATTTTCATTTGTAAACCCTCCAATGTTTCCTTACCAAAAGGATTGGAGGTTTTTTTACTTTTATTCAAAAAAATGTGAAATTCCCGCCATTGCAATCGTCACTATTCTATGGTAAACTGTTAAAAAGCAAATCCCTTTGGGAGGTACTGTACAATGATAAAAGCGTTTCAAAAACTCCTTGTCTTTACTATTGCCTTGGTAATGGCGGTTTCCTGTTTTGGGGCGGTGCCAATGGTGGCACAGGCAGAAGAGCAGGTGCTCACCTTTACCTTGTGTGAAGATGAACAAAGTTATATGGTGTCCGACTGTCTGGCAGGGGCCACGGGGGAAGTAACCGTTCCCGCCGTCTATAACGGCAAACCGGTTGTGGAAATCGGGGAATATGCCTTTCAGGATTGCTCGGGCATTACTTGTGTTGTCATTCCCGAAACCATCACTGTCATAGAATATTGTGCCTTTGACGGTTGTACCGCCTTGGAAAAGGTGGTGATTGAAAACCTTGCTGCTTGGTGTACCATCACCTTCGACAGTGAAAAAGCCAACCCTTTGATGTACGGGAAAAATTTATATTTGGAAGAAGAACCCATTACCAATTTGGTGATTCCTGAAACTGTTTCGGGGGTAAAAGCCCATGCGTTTAAAGGGTGCAACCTTACCTCGGTTACGCTGCCTGAAGGGGTTACCCATATTGAGGAACGGGCCTTTTACGGGTGCTCTGATTTATCTGCCGTCACCCTGCCGGATGGGTTAAAATCCATTGGGGAAAAGGCCTTTTATCAGTGCACAGCATTAACTGCCATCAATCTTCCTGACAGCATTGTAACCATTGGGGATTCCGCCTTTTATCGGTGCGGAAATATGAAGGGGATCACCCTTCCTGCTCAACTGCTCACCCTGGGGGAATATGCCTTTTATGAATGTAAAGGGATTACCAACCTGCATTTACCAAGCAATTTGATTTCCCTTGGTGCCGGCGCTTTCAAGGGCTGTGAAAACATAACGGGCAGTTTGAATATTCCCGCAGGCATCACCGCTTTGGAAGACGGGGTGTTCTCGGGGTGTCAAAACCTGACCGCAATAACCCTGCCTGAGGGCATTACCACCCTTGGGGATAACCTGTTTGAACAGTGTAGCGGTTTAAGTGCCATTAACCTGCCGGACAGTATTACAACCATAGGCGGCTATGCATTTTACGAGTGTGTGGGTTTAACTGCCGTTACCGTTCCCCAAAGCCTGACAACCCTGGGAAGCTGTGCATTTTATAATTGCAGTAATATTGCAGGTAGTATCACCATTCCTGCCGGGGTAACCACCATTGGCGATGCCGCCTTTGAAGCTTGCAGTAAAATCACCGACGTTACCTTCTCCCGGGGGCTGACCGCCATTGGCAAATATGCCTTCCGCAACTGCACAGGGCTTTCGGACGTTGTTTTGCCTGATACCCTGGAAATCCTGGAGGAAGACGCTTTTCGCTATTGCCAAGAGATCAAGCAGGTTACCTTCTCCCAAAATTTAAAAACCGTTGGGCAGTATGCCTTTGGTTCTTGCGAAAAATTAACCGAAATTGTGTTGCCCCAAGGGCTTACCACCTTGGAAAATTTCGCTTTTTCGGGGTGTAAAAACCTGACTGCCATCACCCTGCCCGACAGTTTGATTCAAATTGGGCAAGGGGTGTTTGAATCCACTGCCTATCTGGATGACCAATCCAACTGGCAGGAGGAAGCCTTGTATATTGGCAATCATTTTATCTCTATGAGAGATGAAGATATTCAAAGTTACACTGTGCGTGAGGGCACCAAATGTATTGCCTCCCAAGCCTTTGTTTTTCATAAGGTGGAAACGCTTACCATTCCTTCGGGGGTAACCGCCCTTAGCACCATGGCATTTTATCATTGCAACAATTTAAAAGAAATCAATCTGCCCGATACCATTATCTATTTTGGGGATGATGTATTCCTGTTTACCGGCTATTATAACAATGATGCCAACTGGGAAAACGGAGTGCTGTATATCGGCAATCACTTAATTGACGCAAAAGAAACCGTTTCGGGCAGTTATACCGTGCGGGAAGGTACTAAAACCATAGGGGTAAGAGCCTTCTACAGTTGCGGTGAATTGACCCGGATCACGTTACCTGAAAGCCTGACCGTAATTGGGTCCGATGCCTTTTACGCCTGCACCGGCTTAACCGAACTCACCCTTCCCAAAAGCCTTACCATCATTGGAACGGCGGCTTTCGGTGGGTGTAGGGGGCTTTCTAACCTTACCATTCCCACAGGGGTGACCACCATGGGGAAAGGTGCCTTTGAACGGTGTGACGGGGTAACCGAAATTACCGTTCCTGCAGGGGTAACCGAAATTGCCGATAAAACCTTCCGTGGATGCTATAACCTTACCACCGTCAATTTGCCCGATACGGTGAAAACCATTGGGGCAGAAGCCTTTGCCAACTGTTCCAATTTAAAAACCGTAAATTTCCCCAAAAATCTTACCGCCATTGGGGAAAGTGCTTTTTCGGGGGACAGTGCCCTATCCATAGAGTTTGTTTTACCCGGAACCCTTACCCAAATCGGCAAAAATGCCTTTAGCAGTTGCGCTAACGTAACCGGAAAAGTGAATATCCCCGCAGGAGTAACCACCATAGAAGAGGGTGTGTTTGGCGGATGCCAAAACGTCACTGCTGTCACCATACCGGTGGGTGTTACTCAAATCGGGGAACGGGCATTTAGCAACTGTAGAAACCTTACCACCCTTACCATTCCCCAAGGGGTAACTTCCATTGAGGAGAGTGCTTTTTTCGGATGCGAAGGGTTAACCAAAATCAATTTGCCCCAAAGCCTGATCCACATTGGGAAGGAAGCCTTTATGAATTGCACAAAGGTAACAAGTCTGACCCTGCCTGAAGGGTTGAAAATGATTGGGGAATCAGCCTTTGCTTATTGGGAAAGCGTAGCACAGGTAACTCTGCCCCAAACCCTGGTGATGGTTGGGGACTACGCCTTCCGTGAATGTTTGAATTTGCATACCCTCACCATCCCCCAAGGAGTGAAAATGATTTGCCGATATGCCTTTTTCGATTGTCGAACATTGGCTGGGGTTACCATTCCCAAAAGCGTAAACTACGTGGAGGAATGTGCCTTTGGTTTTGAACGAAATTTCCATACTCCTCCCCGGGAAACCTTTGTGGTTTACGGTTACACCGATACCGATGCCCAGCGGTACGCCAAGGAACACGGTATTGTATTTTCCGATTTAAACGCCCCCGATTATACTCTGGAAGAAACCGAAAAAGGCATTGTGATCGTGAAATATAATGGGGCAGATCAAACCGTTGCCATTCCCACGGTGGTGAATAACAAGCCTGTGGTGGAAATTGCCTCGGGTGCCTTTGAAAATCGCGCGAATCTCAAGTGGGTGCATATTCCCAATGACGTGACGTCCATTGCCAAGGATGCCTTTGCCGGCTGCAGCGGAGCGTTACTGCTGTTGAGCGGGGAAGGTTCCACTGCCCAAACCTTTGCCCAAAACAAAGGGTTTGAATTCTTGGCGGTGGGCAGTCCTGCGGTGACGTTGGGGGATTTGGATAATGACACAAAAATCAACGCGAAGGATGCTCTGGTGGTATTAAAAATCGCGGTGGGGAAAACCACCCCCACCACTGCCCAAAAAGCCGCGGCTGACGTGAACAAGGACGGGGCGATCAATGCCAAAGACGCTTTGGAAATTTTGAAAAAAGCTGTTGGCAAACCCGCTTGTTTCTGATTGATTTCTAAAAGAAGAACCCCCTTGGTATCCTGACAATGGGATACCAAGGGGGTTCTGCACCATTCTTGAAAGCCTATCCATTTATTCTACCGGGGAAGGGGATTCCGGGATGTCTTTTTCAATAGAAACGATATATTCCACCCGATGGTCGGTTTCCTGCTTTTGGGCATGGGTTTTCATACCGCTTCGGTTCAGGGTGGTGACCGCATGGTGGATGGTATTTTCCAACAGCCGTAAATCGGAAATCAGGGTTTTTCTGGTGGCGGGTGGGGTTTCTTTTTCTTTGAGAATTTTTTCCACCAATGCTTCGGTTTGGTGGGGAGAAAGTTCCTGGGCAATTACCTTTAAAATACAGTCGTTTCGTTCTTCTTCCTCTTTTAATTTTAAAAAGGCACGAACGTGGCGCAGGGTTAAATCGGCGCCTTGGATCCGTTCCTGTTGCCAGGGGGAAAGGGTGAGTACCTGTAATTTTTCCGAAAGGGTATTGCATGCCATTCCCAGCCGTGCGGCAGCATCTTCCCTTGTCAATTCCCAGGTGTGGATCAGTTCGGCAATGCCCTTTGCTTCTTCCCAGAAGGTGAGGGGTTGCCGTTGAAGATTTTCCAGAAGGGTCATAACCACTGCATCTTTAGGGGCGGTTTTTACCACCATACAGGGCACTTTTTTCATGCCGATCTGCAAGGCGGCTCGAAGTCTTCGTTCCCCTGCAATCAGCAGATATCCCCTTTCGGTTTTTCGCACCGTAAGGGGTTGCATCATGCCGTTTTCCCGCAGACTTTGTGCCAGGGAAGAAAGAGGGGCTTCTTTAAATTCCTTCCGGGGCTGGGCGGGATTTGGCAGAATTTTTTCAGGAGCTATCATCACCAGGGGACGTTTATCTTTAAACCGTATTTTTTTCATAAAATATCACCCTGCCCAGTATATCCCATAAAGAGTTGAAGGGATGTCGCAAGCAGGGTGATATTTTTGTGCTATTTTGAATTTATAACGGTTTTTTTGCGATTTTGGAGCCGTGACGGGGATAGGTGTCGGGGGTTTTCTTTACCTTCTCGATAATAGCGATAAATCGAGAGGAACCGTCCGACAGGGTAAAGGGTACCACTTGTTTTACTTTGCCCCCTAAGGTGGCAATGGCATTTTTGGCGGTTTCCAATTCTTCCATACAGGAAGGCCCTTTCATGGCTACAAAATGTCCGCCCACTTTTACGTAGGGCAGGGCATATTCTGCCAGCACCTGCAGGGATGCCACGGCACGGGCGGTAACCACGTCGAACTGTTCCCGTAAATTTTTATCCCGCGCGCCTTCTTCGGCACGGCTGTGGAGCAGGGTAGCATCCAGGGAAAGGGCAGACAGCACTTCCTTTAAAAAGGTCAGCCGTTTGTTTAAACTGTCCATCAAAGTAAAGGAAACGGTGGGGTTAAATATTTTCAAAGGAATGGCGGGAAAGCCTGCCCCCGTGCCGATATCCAGCAGTTTTTCGTCCCCTTTCAAGGGAAATGCCGAAAGGAAAGAAAGGCTGTCGGCAAAATGAAGCACCGCAATGCCTTCGGGAGAGGTGATGGCGGTCAGGTTCATTTTTTGATTCCATTCCACCAAAAGGGAGGCATAAGTTTCTAAGTGTTCCAGTTGTTCCTTGGTGCAGGACAGGGAAAAGGCTTCTAAATTTTCAAGCAGGGCTTGATGGTTAAATACAGTATCCATGGGGTTATCTCCTTGGTTTTTTGGGAGTATTTTCTTTCCGTTTACGGTTTTGTTCCCGATTGCGGATATCTTTCACCAACAGGCGGATGATGATACCCATTACCACCAGCCCGATGGGAACGCAGATCCAGAAGAACACGGTGGTAATTTGATCCCGAAATTCCTGAATTTTTACAGTTTCGGCATGAATGGTATAGTCCCAGGTGGAAAAGACGGTGTCGAACATGGTGGTGGTGTTTTCACCGGGAGCACCGTTATTGTCAATCAGGCAAAGGGTGTACCATCTGTCGTTCATCACCGTGACGTAAGCAATGCGACCTACGTTGTTTTCCACTCCGAAATCCACCCGATAAAACAGGGCGCCCCGTTGTTCCAATTCCCGCACTTCCATGGTTTCAGGCAGGGTTTTCCCTAACAAAAGTTCCCTGGCGGTGTTGGAATCGGGGTAGGTAATCAGATCCCCGATGGTAGCGGAAACGCTATCCCGGGCGGAGGACAAAAACACCGTACAATTCATGCTTTGGGACAGGGCAAGCACCAGGTAATTTTCTTTTTCCAATTTTACCTGGGTGTCGGTGACGGTGGTTTCATATTGGGTGAGAAGGTCTTTATATTGGGCTACGGTTTCACTGCTGATCACCGTGAAATCATCCGACAGATTCAAACTCATGGCATGGTCATGCAGGGTGATTTTTTGGGTGGCAAAAACAGGCAGGGAAAGCATCGTTCCCAAAAGCAAAACACAGCAAAGAAGTGTTAATCCTTTTGATTTCATTTGCGTTTCTCCTTTCGTTTGCCGCCCGCAAGGGTATCGGTAAACTGGGGAACGTAGGGGTCTTTTTCGGCTTCTTCCTGACGTTTTTTATGGGCGAACATCCGCAGGATCATAATCACCAGGAAAACAACGATCAAAATCAAGATAACCACCAGCACCGCTTTGGTTGTGGTTTGGTCTTTGGCTTCTTCATTGGGATTTTGCAGGGTTTCAGAAATGTAGAAGGTATCAAACATATCGTGACATTCGTCAATGTCATCCTGGGTCATGGGTTGAGAAGCGCAGTACAGAATGGAATATTGCAAGCCGTTATAAATGGTTGCCATATACACCGTGTCAAATTGCTGGTAATTCCCGCTGATGATATTTAAGTACACACAGTAGGCTTTGCCCTGTTGGAACTGTCCTTTTTGTTTTACGGTGATACCGCTGACGTTGAAGGTCTCAATCAGTTCGTCCTGGAATTGAGTCACCAGGTCGGTGTCTTTCTTATTCAGTTCCCAGATCTCCTGGGTATAGGTGCTTTCCTGGACGCTGACGGTGATTTCTTTTTTTACCCCGTCTTCTTCCCCTACGGCGTAGAATACCCCGCCTTCTTCCCCGAAGGAGGTGAGTTTGTCGTAGTCCATATCAAATTCCTTCAGCAGGGGGTCGTCTGCCCTTGTCAAAGCAGGGGAGAACACCTTCATATCGTCAGGAAATTTCATGGTAAAGTGGTAATCGGAACTTTCAAACGTTTCGGAACACCCGCAAAGGAAAAGCAGGGTGAAAGCCAGGAAGAATAACAGCCGTTTTTTCATTGGTGTAACCTCATTTCTGGGGAGTGATGATCACAGGGGGATTTTCCATTAAATCGTAAAGCATTTGCAGTTCGGTAACGTTCAACCGTTTCCAAACCCCTGCCTGCATAGAGGAGGAACTGGAGGAATAATATTTCATATATTTTCCCACCAACCCGTATTCCACCGCAATGGAGGAATCTTTATTCATGGGAATAGAAGTGTCGGAAGGGGGCTTGGACACCACCTTGCCACATTCTTTATAAATGGCGGTAATCAGTTGTTTTTCGGTTTTCCCTTCAAATCCCCCAAGGGAATCGAAGGCTTCCTTGATACGGTTGAAAGCACCGCCAACCCCGTGTTGAATGGCACGGGACCATACCGCCGATTTCATGGCAAGGGAGTAATTGTCGGGGTAAAAATTCAACTCTGAAACCAGGCGGTTCACTAAAGGTTCGTAATACAAACTCATGCAATATGCCATCTGGCAGGAACGGAATTCTTCCCGCTGGGAAGAGGCAATGTCTTTCCAGGCTTTGTCAAAATTGGTGCCGAAGGTTTTATCTTTTCCGCCGTCTTTCTGGTGGGCGGTTTTTAAGGTGTTGCCGATGTCTATGGAAAATCCCGTGGAAATCAGCCAGTTATAAAAGGATTTTGGACCGTTGGAACCGGCATACAGTTGGAAACAACCGTAGGATTTCCCCGTACCGCTGCCGGAAATGGAAGCGGGGTTATCCCGGGACTCAAAGTGAGCGGCAATGGTGCCGGTGTAATCGTATTCCCGATAGACCTTTACTTTACAGGAGGCGGTAACGCTGCCTGCGGTGGCGGTGATCACTGCCGATCCCTTGGCAACCCCAAACACAATACCGCTGTCACTAACGGTGGCAACCGAATCGTTGGAAGATTTCCACACCACCTTTTGACCGCTTCCCCCTTTCACGGTGGCGGTGAGCACATACATCCCGTAGTCCCACATATTCACCGAATGTTGGTTTAGGGTAACGCCCAAAACTGCGGGGGTAACCGTAACGGTGCAGGTGGCGGTGGCAGAACCGTCTGCCACCGCGGCGGTGACGGTGGTGGTTCCTACTTTCACGCCCTTTATCATGCCTTTTTTTGAAACGGTGGCAATGTTAGGGTCTTTGGAGGTATAGATAACCTGTTTGTTGGGGGCATCCTCCGGAGTGATTTGATAGGTTAAGCGGAATTCTTCCCCTTCTTCCACCGAAAGGGTGGGAGCGTTTAAGGTGATGGCGGTGGGTGCGGTGAGCACCGTTACTTTACAAGTGGTGTAGGCGGTGCGGTCGGCAGTGATAACCGAAACCGTTGCGGTTCCCGAGGAAATTCCGGTGAGTTCTCCCGTCCCCGAAACCTGCAAAATGGAGGTATCGTTGGAAGTGAATTTATAAATAGGGGTGGGAAGGGATGCCGGATAATGAGAAATTTCAAGTTTTTTTGGGGTGGTATCGGTTAAATAAACCACAGGGGGTGTTTCCACCGAAAGTTGGGCAACCGTTGGGGCAAAGGAAAGTTCTTTTTTTAAAGGAATTGACAGGGGATTCATGTTATTGTTCCAGCAATGAATACGAAGAACTTTTTCTTCCCCTGCTTGCTGATATTGGTGGGTAAAGGAAAGAAGATTTTTTCCTTTTTGGGCAGTACCCGAATGAACCCGGCAGGAATCGGCAGTGCCGTCAGGGTTTTCCACCACCGTGTAAAGTTTGAAGGAAAGGGGGTCCTGGGTTTGGTTTTCCAGATGAAGGGTTAAATGAAGGGTGTTGGTATCGGTATTGCACCCTAAAGTGTATATGGCAAGGGCAATGGGTTTGGGAGTGGTTGCCCCTTTTGCCGAAAGGGGAAAAGAAAACAGCAAAATGAATGCCAAACATAAGGCCATTCCATTTCGTTTCAAGGAAGATCACTCCTTTGGTTATAAGATAACATCTTATTATAGCATATCTTTTCGATTTTTGCAACCAAAGGAAAACCCCACCCGAAAAGGATGGGGTTTGTGTTAGAAAACGAAATTAACAGTAAAGTTATTTCAAGTTGTTTTCGTAAGACTCGATCATTTTCTTAAAAGTGTGTCCCGTACTGCCATTATTGACAATACCGTTATCAGAGGACTCGTTTTTATCGGTTTTTTCGGCATTTTTAATAGATTTATGGCGTTTTCGTAAGCTTGACAAATGTTTCTCTACCGTCTGTCCGGAGAATATCTTTACCGAAATTTCAACAGTGCCTTCTTCAATAGGTGTAACGAAAATTTTATCAATATACCTGTTTATGAATGCAGAGTCAATCATATTCTGGCTCGCTTCATTTTCGGCTTTAAGCAAAATATTTCGTATCTCTTCTATTTTTTGCTTATATTCAGTCCGTGAATTGATTTCATATTCAATTTCCTGAATAGTAGAGTAAACC
Organism: Acutalibacteraceae bacterium; assembly: GCA_045593325.1. Lineage (GTDB taxonomy): Bacteria > Bacillota > Clostridia > Oscillospirales > Acutalibacteraceae > UMGS1484. The sequence goes on from JAZNWL010000044.1 coordinate 13,888, forward strand.
TCAGCAGACTCATCGGTAATTTGCTTGTTCATCTCAACAAAATCTCGGTCGTCTATTTGACCCGCGATATTGTACTCAAGCAACTTTGATTTTTTCTTTGATAAAAAATCAAGTCGGTCTTTGAGCTTTTGCAGTTCACCTGAAGAAGTGTCTTTTGCTAAAACTTCAGCATACATATTTGAATATTCCTCAATAATCAATCTTGCATCCTCGGCAGTGTCTTTAAAAACCTCAGCAAGAACTTCTTTGATTTCTTCCTCGTAAATAGTGAACGAGGGACAAGAGTCGGTGCCGTTGTTGATTTTGCCGCTACATATCCAACGGGATAACACATTGCCTTTGCGGTCCTTACTATCCTTACGGTAGTAGAGCTTTCCACAATGGGTGCAATACATTTTACCAGTTAGCAGATTCGGGTGGTTGCAAAGATTCTGCCTGTTCTTTACATCATGGCTACGCCTTCTAAGAACAGCGTTGGCTTTTTCCCAAAGGTCTTCGCTGACAATGGCAGGGACAATTTCGCCGGTTTCGTCCTTAAACATAACCCATTCCTCAGGCGGTAAAAACTTTTGCTTTTTGGTAAACATATCAATTATCTTTACCTTGTTGCCTACATAATAGCCCTTGTACTTTGGGTTTGAAATGGTATTAGACATTGTACTGTGGCAGATGCGTTTACCGTTGTTGTTGCGGTAACCCTTGTTCCAGAAGATCTCCTCAATCTGCTTCATACTGTATTGGTCAGTTGCGTAAAGATCAAATAATTCACGCACCATTTCTGCTTCTTTTTCGTCAATAACCAACCTTTTGTTGTCCTTACGGTAGCCAAAAATTCGGCTGTTACCAAGGACAACATTTTTCTTTATAGCTTCTTGATGACCAAACTTAATACGACTTGATAATTTACGTAATTCATCTTGAGCAATACCTGACATAATAGTTAATCGAAGTTCGCTATCTTCATCAAGCGTATTGATATTATCGTTCTGAAAGAATACGCCTACACCGTAGGAGAGCAGGTCACGAGTGTATTGAATACTGTCGAGAGTGTTACGGGCAAAACGGGTAATTTCCTTTGTGATAACAAGGTCAAAAAGTCCCGCCTTTGCATCACTAATCATATTGTGGAAATTCTCACGCTTTTTGGTGCTCATACCCGAAAGACCTTCGTCAATATATCCCTCAACAAACTCCCAATTAGCGTTCTTTTTAATAAAGTTGCGGTAATAGGATATTTGGTTGTCAAGAGAGTTTAACTGCTCGTCCTTTTCGGAAGATACACGGGCATAGAAAGTAACACGCATAGGTATCTCATATATACTTTTAGTCCTCATCATCTGACGGACAGAATGTACATCCATAAACTAAAATCTCCTCTCAAAATATTCGTCAATAAATTATTTGTTGTTCATTGTCAAATTACGATATTATATTACCACAACCAACTATAAAAATCAATACTTTTACTTTATATATTATCTCAAAACTCAATTTTACAAAAGAAAAGGTAGCCTCAAAATTTAAATGAAGCTACCTTTTGATTATTTTTGTTCTTTTGTCAAACGGCGGATATGTCCGATAATCAGCATCATATCGTCATCGTTAAGTTTTCTGAGTTCATCAATCGCACTTTGAAGTAATGCCGGGTTCTCAATGGAATCGTCAAAGAATTGGCTAGGAGTGATACCGAAGTAATTACATATCTCAAGAAATTCTGCCATAGGCGGCAGGGACTTGCCCGAGGATATGTTGTAAATATAACTCCTGCTATGACCGAGATCATAACTCATTTGATATTCTGAGACACCCTTCTTGAGTCGCAGTTCTGTAATTCTATTTCTAATAAAAGTTCCGTCCATATTTTTACACCTCTCTATATTTATATTTTAGTCTATTGAGAGGTGTAACTATTCCAAGAATATATGTTTAATTCTCTTGTTTAATAGTGAATAATATGTTATAATCAAGTATAATATGTTTACAAGTCAGTATTATTGCAAAAAACATCAGAATAATACCGTTAAAACATAAATGCTTGGAGTTTGATATAACGTGTTAGAGATTTTTACCGTCGCTTTTTTCGGACATAGGTATATAGATAATCCGTTTAAGGTGGAGGAACTGCTTGAAGAGCAGATAAGAAAGCTTATTAACGAAAAAGAATATGTAGATTTTTTAGTTGGACGCAACGGCGAGTTTGACCAATGCGTTTCGTCCACCGTTCTTCGTGTACGAAAAAACCATAGGGATGATAACAGTTCTCTTGTTTTGATGCTACCATACCCAACTGCCGAATACATCAATAACCAAAATTATTTTGAAGATTATTATAGCGATATTGAAATTTCGTATGCAGCTTCAAAAGCACATCCTAAATCAGCTATACAAATCCGCAATCGTGAAATGGTGGATAGAGCAGATTTGATTATTTGCTATATTGAGCATAACGAGGGTGGTGCATATAAAACCGTAAAATATGCTTCCGAGCAGAATAAACCCATAATCAATCTTGCTGATCGTGTTGACGATTGAAAAGGAGAAGAAAATGAAAGTTTTTAAATTTATAGTAGTAAGTATTCTAGTTTTAATTACGCTTCAAACCGCATATTTTGCTTTGTTATATAAAGCCAATACAGCAACCGGTGCTTTCCTTATATGCTTGGGGATAACACTATTTGTCGCTTGTGACGGTGGCTTGAAGAGAAAAAAATCACGGTTAGAATGCTTTGATTGACATGAGGTTTTACAAGTTTTTTGTTGTATGTATATTCAAAGGTATAACCTAAGTCAGCTAGACAAATTCGTAATCGTGAAATGATAGTTGTAGCAATTGCAATTTTTAACCAAATTCCGTTAAAAATATGTTGATTTTATCAAAAATTGGTGTTATAATGGATTTGGTAAATATTAGAAGGAAGTGATACCTATGGATAGTATTACTAATTTAATAAAATCTGAAATTAAGCGTCAGTATAAAAGTCTGCGACAATTTTCAGAACAAAGTGGTATTCCGTACAGCACCTTATCTAATGCTTTAACTAAGGGTATTGGAGGAACATCATATGATACTGTTGTTAAGATATGTGACCTTTTGAATTTAAAGCAGATTTATGATACTGAGGTTTCATTGTTTAACGAGCAGTTTCACGAAATAGGCACAATGCTTACCGCTCTTGACGAACAGGGTGTTCATACGGTTAAAACTATTTTAACGTTAGAATATAACCGTTGTATAGATAAGCAGTCCGAACCGGCGATAAAAGGATTTAACGGTATAGCGTACGCAGCAAAAAAGATACACGATGAAAAACATACTGAAATTAAGCGCCTGATTGACGAGGTAAAGAGTAATGAATAATACTGCCATTCGTCAGAAAGCTTCAGATTTTTTAAAGAAATTTTCTGTTAGCCAATTGTCGTTGGATAGCTTACTGAAAGTTTTTCAAAACCAAGGTTTTGATATTATTGAATATAGCTCTTCAAAAAATTCAGAATCGGTCAGTAAGTTGATATCTGCATTAGATATTGAAAAATATCTGTCGGATGGCAAGGCCCTTGCATATAAATCGGATGATAT
>JAZNWL010000045.1:0-2017 GCA_045593325.1 Acutalibacteraceae bacterium
GGGGCAGCACTTTCCGTCCCAGATGCTCCACCGCACCGGCTTCATGGCCGTTGATGTGGCCCGTCACCGCGGACACCACACCCTCATAGCTTTTCAAAAGGGCGGAAATCACGATGGCGTTGGTCTGGGTGCCGCCGGAAATGAACCAGATGTCCGCTTCGGGGCATTCGCAGGCCTTACGGATTTTTTCCTTGGCGGATTCGCAGTATTTATCACTACCGTAACCGGCCAGGTGTTCCAGATTGGTTGCCGCCAGCTTTTCCAACACTTTGGGATGGCAGCCTTCGCCGTAATCATTCACAAAGAACAGCTTTTCGCTCATAACTCCGTTCCTTTCAGCCAACAAATATCACCGAAAATTATAGCAAAAACCAGCTTACTTTGCAATAAAAAGCACCTTTCTTTCACAAGAAAACTGTTCTTTTCGTGTCTTCTATCCTGCACAAAAAGAAGATAGAAAAGAATGGCATTCCATGATATAATAGCTTTGTCGGCTATGTTATTCCAATCGAAGGAGGAACGCCCATGCAACTTTCCGAGAAGTATAAATCTCTGTTCAATGCAGAGTATCTGATGGGCCCCAACGGTATCCGATTGCTGGAAGAAATGCTGGAGCATTATCCGCTCAAGCGCGGCTTGCGCCTATTGGATTTGGGCTGCGGGAAAGGCCTGACCAGCCTGTATCTTGCCAGAGAAACGGATGCTACGGTTTTTGCAGCCGATTTATGGATCAGCGCAACAGATAATTATAAACGTTTCACGGAATGGCAGATTGCCAATCAGGTTATCCCACTCCATGCTGATGCCAATGACTTGCCCTTTGCCAATGATTATTTCGATGCCATAATCTGCATCGATGCTTTTCACTACGTTGGAACACAACCCCATTTCTTTGAGAAGAAAATTTTGCCGTTACTAAAACCAAATGGCGTGGCAATCCTTGCCATACCAGGCCTGAAAGAAGAAATACACGGCTGCGAACCGGAAATAATCCTTGAATGGTTAGCAGGGGAAGAAAGTGAATTCCATTTGTTCCACAGCCGGGAATGGTGGCTGAATCATCTGGGCAAAAGCGATGCCTTTGACATTGTTCAGCATTTCGATCTTCAATGTTTCGAAGCTGCGTGGAACGATTGGTTTCTGTCCGGACACGAATATACGTTGCACGATAAAGAATATTTTCCAAAAGGTGTCAGCCAATATTTGACCACGGTTGGCCTGATCATCAAAAAACACTGAACCCAATGAATCGCAAAAGGAGCATACACATGAACATCGAAACCAACCGCTTAATCATCACCAACTTTAATCTTTCCATGGCGGAGGATGTGCACAAAAACTCTCTGGATGAAGATAACCGGCGCTTTGTGCCGGATGAAGTATTTGAAACGGTGACAGAGGCAAAAGAAACCATTGAATACCTGATGAGTGTATATGAAACCGGGGATGGGCCGCTGGTGCATCCGGTGCTTTTGAAGGACGGAACCAATATCGGCTATGTGCAATTGGTGCCCATGGAGGAAGGATTTGAAGTGGGCTACCACATCGGCAAAAACTACACCGGCCGGGGATATGCCACAGAAGCCCTTGCCGCTTTCCTTGCCGAAATGATGGAAAAAAAGCGGCTTGAAAAAGTCTTTGGCATTTGTGTATCGGAAAACGTAGCTTCCAAGAAGGTGATGGAAAAATGCGGTTTCCGCAAGGAATACGAGGGCATGGGAGCCTATCAGGGGGAAATGCGCCAGATTGCCCGGTATATTTTCAAAAAATGAAATGAAAATCGGATAACCATTGCTGCAATCGCCATTGCGGAATCTTCCCCGCAATGGCATTTTTATTCAGTTTTCCCCTTCCTTTTATTGCGTTTTGGCTGCATTTCCGTTATAATAGGATGGTTATGAATGAAGGAGGAATTTCCTGTGGCAAACGAGCGCTTGAACCACATTCGAAATTTTTGCATTATTGCCCATATTGACCACGGCAAGTCCACTTTGGCGGACCGGATCTTAGAAAAAAC
>JAZNWL010000046.1:0-61667 GCA_045593325.1 Acutalibacteraceae bacterium
GAACTACTTCTTATTTCATTATTATTTTCTTTCATTTGAAAAACCTCCTGTATTTTAGTAATGCGGTCGCCAAACCACTACTATTATACACGAGGTTCTTTCTTTTTGCGCTTGCTTTGAGCTCGCGCCTTTTATTTTAGCTTCGCACTTTTTCCTCCCCCGGTAGAACCGGGGGTTTATTTCCACGCCTAAAGACGCCAAAAAACAAAAAGCTCTTCCCTTTTTCGGGAAGAGCTTTCATTTTATCCTTTATGAACAGCAAGACGTAAAACCTGTAACGCGTCGGAAGCATTGATTTGTTTATCACCGTTGATGTCGGCAAGAAGTTTCGCCTCAGGGGTGAATTCTCTTTTCCCCACCGCATATTGCAGAATATGCAACGCGTCCAGAGCGTTGATGAGAGAATCTCCGTTGACGTCCCCCAAAAGCCCGGCCTCGGTGACCTGTTGCAAATAGCCACCGCTACTCCAACCAAACAAAACCTTTCCGCCGGACCCGACGCCACTGCATAAGTACCAACCATTTTGCTTGGCCAAAACAGTTACCAGGGTGTTTTCGGGGAACAACCCCAAGGAAGCATAGTCGGAAGCAGGACCCGTACGGCAATGAAGGGCATCCGCCGAAACCTTGTAAGTATTAAAGCCAGAGGAAGGGGCAACAGCAGAAATTTCATCCAACAAAAACCGTTCTCCCACCACACTTTCAGGACATCCCGAAAAGGTGAACGCCAAAGAGTCGATGGTTGTGGTTGAAGGGATTTCGATTTTCACGGTTTGCCAACCACTTGACAATGTGGAGAGGGGCTTTTTTGCCAAAACCGTGGTTTTTTCTTGGGTTGTTCCGCTGACGGTCAACAGCGCAGCTTCATCCCATACAATTTCAGGAAGATATAGATAAAACTGCAAATGGGAAAAACTGCTGAAATTCACCTGGGCCTTACATTTTAAAATCAATGAAATATCGGTAGTCGAGGATAGAGGAAGAAAATTCAAAGCCCCTTTTCCCTCTTTTTTATTGATATCGGAAACCGACAATGCCAGGTTTGCCGAACCGTAAAACCCTGTTAAGGTGTCACACTCAGTAAAAATCAACTGATTCTCTTTCAGGTAGGGGGTGCGTTTTCCATTTTCCTCCCCACTGTATCCGCCATAGGTTGCCAGCATATCCAACAATTTTTGAATTTCTTTCACCCGTAATCGAAGGTAGACCCCCGCCTGAACCGCGGCAGAGTTTCCGCTGAAATACTTCATGTATTTCCCTTCCAAGTTATAGGAACGGACAATCCAGGCGTTACCCCCGGCATTGGCGGTGAGCATAGGATTGGTGCCACTGTCTGACAGGCCACCACTTTCTTCATAAATGGCGGTAATCAGGCTTTCTTCCGAAAGAGAGGCAAGCCCCCCTGCTGTGGCTTTAGCAACCTGTTTCAAAATTCCCAAAAAGCCGTTTTCGTTATCATAGGAACCCAAACCATGTTGCAAGGTTCTTGACCAAACGGCATTTTTAAAGGCAATGCCATAGGAAGAAACGTCCAGATTAAAATGTTGTTTCAGGGCTGTTACCGCCGGATCATAATATTTGGCTTTCACATACAACCGCTGGGTTTTCAAAAAAACGGTGGCATCCTTATCAGCGATTTGTTCCCAGGCGATATTAAAGTTTTCACCCAATTTGTTCCCGTCTTTTTCATAGGCGGCAAGCAAGGTGTTCCCAATGGTTTTGTCGGTTCCCGAAGAAACACACCATTTGGCAAAGGTATAGGGAATGTTATAGGCAGAAGCAAATTGGTAGGCACCGTAAGAAGCGCCACCCAAATCCCCATCTCCTCCGGAAATCAATCCGGGATCACCGTTGGATTCGTATTGTGCTGAAACAGTACCCAGCAGTTCATCTTCCAATTCCTGTTGGGTTTGGGCAGATGCAGGCATCACGGACAACAGCATAGCAACGATACACAAAACCGTAAGAAACAACTGTTTCATTTTACGAATCCTCCTTCTCTGAAATTTAAAAGAAACTCATTTGCAAACTCTTGGGAATCCCTTCCAAAGCGCCCATGGACTCCAGAGATTCCATAACGGTTTTGGAAACCCCTGCACGGCTTTGGATATCATCCCAACACATAAAGTTGCCTTCCTTGGCGGCTTCTTCCATACCAACCGCCGCCGATTCCCCAACCCCTTGAATGGAGCTGAAAGGAAGCCGAACTTTCCCATCCTCCAGCACGTAGCGGGAAGCTTTGGATTTGTACAGATCCACCGGTAAGAATTCCACCCCGCGGGACATGGCTTCATTGATAATTTGCAAGGTAACGTAGGTAGTTTTTTCCTTGGCGGAAATTATCTTGTTCCGTTCTTTTTGTTCCAGTTCCCGCATTTTGGCACGAACCCCGGGAAGCCCCTGGTTAATAATCACCGCATCGCAATCTTCACCCCGAACGGTGAAATAGGCGGCATAAAACTCGGTAGGTTTGTGCACCTTATACCACCCTAACCGCAAAGCCGCAATCATGTAAGCGGCGGCGTGGGCTTTGGGGAACATATACTTAATTTTGAAACAGGAATCAATGTACCAATCGGGTACGCCATGTTCCTTCATGGCATTGATATGTTCTTCGGTGAGCAACTTGGTTGCCTTCCCCTTACGAACAATTTCCATGATTTTAAATGCCATTTGCGGGTCTAACCCTTTATGGATCAGGTATACCATGATACTGTCACGGGTACCGATTACTTCGGAAATGGTACAAATGTTATTGGCAATCAGATCCTGGGCGTTACCAAGCCAAACGTCGGTACCGTGGGAAAGCCCTGAAATCTGCAACAAGTCGGTGAAGTTTTTGGGTTTGGAGTCCACAATCATCTGCACAACAAAACTTGTCCCCAATTCAGGCAAAGAAAGTGTCCCCACGGGACAACCGATGTCCTGTTCACTGACCCCTAATGCCGCAGGAGATTCAAACAAACTCATGACGTCAGGGTCACTCATAGGCACGGTGGATACGGGAATCCCCGTATAATCTTCCAGATATTTATAAATGGTGGGAACGTCATGCCCCAGTTCGTCCAACTTCAGCAACAAATCGTGCATGGAACGGAAGTCGAAGTGGGTAGTTTTGGTATCGCTTTTCACATCGTTGGCAGGGCGTTGAATGGGACAGAAATCGTAAATTTCATGGGTTGCAGGAACAACCACCATCCCCCCGGGGTGCTGACCCGTGGTACGTTTTACCCCTTCACAGCCTGCTGCCAGACGGGCAACCTCGGCTTTGGTGAACATAAGTCCCCGTTCTTCTTCGTATTTTTTCACGTAACCGAAGGCGGTTTTTTCGGCAACACCCGAAATGGTTCCTGCTTTAAACACGTTTTCGCTACCAAACAGGGTTTCGGTATACTTATGCACTTTGGACTGCACTTCCCCTGCGAAGTTCAGGTCGATATCAGGCACCTTGTCCCCTTTAAATCCAAGGAAGGTTTCAAAGGGAATATCATGGCCATCCCGATTCATGAACTCACCGCAACGGGGGCAATCCTTGGGAGGCAGGTCAAACCCGGAACCGATACTACCGTCTTCAATAAATTCACTATGTTTACATTTGGGGCAAACATAATGGGGGGGCAAGGGGTTTACCTCGGAAATTCCTGCCATAATGGCGGCAAAAGAGGAGCCAACCGAACCACGGGAACCAACCAGATAGCCGTTATCGTTGGAATACTTTACCAATTTCTGGGCGGAAATATACATAACCGAGAAGCCGTTACCAATAATAGAGTCCAGTTCCCGTTGCAGTCGGTTTTGCACCAATTCCGGCAAGGGGTCTCCGTAAATTTCCTTGGCACGTTTCCAGGTAATCTCCCGAAGCAAATCTTCCGAGCCTTCAATGGAAGGGGGGAAACTCTTGTCAATGGGGAAAGGTTCTACCGTTTCGTCCACCATATCGGCAATGAGATTGGGGTTGGTAATAACCACTTCTTTTGCCCGTTCTTCCCCCAAATACTGAAATTCTTCCAGCATTTCTTCGGTGGTACGGTAATACAAGGGGGCTTGTTGGTCGGCATCGGAGAACTTCTGAGCCGCCATAATAATGGCACGGTAAACCGCATCTTCTTTATTCAAAAAGTGCACGTCTCCTGTGGCACAAACAGGCTTGCCCAAGGCATCGGCAATTTCAATGACCTTTCGATTCAAATCTTCCAGGTCCTTATCGGTTTGTAAATGTTCAAACCGCCGCAAGGTTGCCTCAGCTTTATCCCGAGCCGCTTGCTTTTTGGCTTCTTCAATGCGCTTGAGATAGTTTTCTTTTCTCAGCATAAAGGCATTATTCTGAATAGGCTGAATTTCCAGGTAATCGTAAAAGGATGCAATTTCTTTTAATTCTTCGTCGCTTTTACGGTCAATAATGGCTTGTAACAATTCCCCTTGTTCACAGGCGCTACCGAAAATCAAACCTTCCCGATGGGCGATCAAATCGCTTTTGGTCAGTAAGGGACGCACGTGAAACTGTTCCACGTGAGATTTGGAAATGAGTTTATACAAATTCTTTAAACCCACCGCATTTTTTACCAGAATAATAAAATGGTAACGGTGTATCTTTTTACGGTCGGCAATCACGTCAGGATGTTCATCATCCTGAATCATGTAGGCTTCTACCCCGTAAATGATTTTAATGTTGCCCCCTTTTGCCAGAATATCCCGTCGGGTCTGGGCGGCTTCAGGGAAGGAGTGAATAACCCCGTGGTCGGTAATGGCAATGGCAGGATGTCCGCAAGCATACGCTTTCATCACCAAAGATTTGGCAGAAGACATACCGTCCATTTCCGACATATTGGTGTGAAGGTGCAATTCCACCCGCTTTTCAGGGGCATTATCAAAAATGGGAACTTTTTTCAAGGTGGCAATGCTGAAGGGATAAAACACATTATCCTTGGCATATTCGTCATAGTTGATTCTACCAAACATCATCACACAAGTTCCTTTGGACAGTTGTTCGGTAAACACTTTGTATTCACGACTGGTTTTTTCCGCCGAAACTTTAGCGGTGTACGAGCCGGTTTTATCGGTAAACATAAAGGTGAAACGGCAGGTTCGTCCGTCACGGGTATCCCGCCCTTCCACACTGAAAATTTCACCCCAGACACAGGCAGTGCCGTCGTCGGGAGAAATATCCCGAATGGGAGTGGGATTTTTGGGCATGCGGTTGCCGAAAATGAGTTTTGCTGATTCGGGATAATAAGGAGACCCGTCGGACGAGGGTCCGGAAAAAGTGGGTTCGGCAGGTTTTTCTTCCTTTTCATTGGCGGCTTTACGAATCACTTCTTCCCGTTTTTGCAATTCTTGTTCCGACATTTCGGTTTCTCCCACAAAGGTTACCCCAATGGTATTGCCAAACCACATGGCACAGGCTTGTTGCAATTCCTGTTCAAACTGAACGGATTGCAGAATATCACAACCGCCATGGGCGAGATTGAAAATAACGTCGCGGTTTTCCAGAGAAATGGCAGCATCCTCCAACACCGAGTTCAATACGGGGTGTTTCACCTTTAATTCTTCCACCAGGTCTTTCACGGCATCCAGCGTAAATTCCGACAGAGGACAAGAAGAAACAAAGGCCATTTTCCGAAGAGAAAGGCCTTTCATCACCGATTCCTTTACTTCTTCCAAATGAGCAAAAGGAATATAGGATTGAGATTGTATGTAAATATTAAGAGTACGTTCTTCCAAAGAAAAATCCATTTTTTTCACCCAAACATCACCCAGACCGTGGGGCAATCCTTTGGGAAAAACCGTGGCAAGGCAAGAGCCTAACGTTGTTGTCATTCTATTTCATCCTAACTGTTTTTCATCAATTCAATTTCTTCTTTTAATGCTTCAAATAAATCTTCTTCCGCCACTTTGCGAATAATTTCACCTTTTTTAAAGAGAACCCCGCAACCGTCACCCCCGGCAATGCCGATATCGGCTTCCTTGGCTTCCCCGGGGCCGTTGACCACGCACCCCATGACCGCAACACGGATAGGCAAGGTACAGATGGCAAGATATTCTTCCACCCGATTGGCAAGTCCAATCAAATCAATTTTGGTTCGTCCGCAAGTGGGACAGGCAACCAAGGTTGCGCCTTCTTTCCGCAGACCAACGCTTTGCAATAACGTACGGGCGGCGGCAACCTCTTCCAAGGGATCATCGGTTAAGGATATACGAACCGTATCCCCAATACCGCAAAGCAACAGCCCCCCTACCCCGGCGGCAGATTTAATCAAACCGCTACGCAGGGTGCCTGCTTCGGTCACTCCCAAATGCAAGGGATAGTCGCAGGATTCTGCCAGGATACAGTTGGCTTGGTAAGTATCTTCCACACGGGACGATTTGGCAGAAATGATGATATCGGTAAAATCGTACCGTTCCAGCAGAGAGGCATGGTACAGCCCACTTTCTGCCAGGGCACCGGGGGTGGGGCCCGAGTGTTTTGCAAGAATTTCCTTTTCCACCGAACCGGAATTAACGCCGATCCGAATGGGAATCTTGGCACCACGGCAGGCATCTGCTACCGCTTTTACCTTATCATCTGCCCCGATATTCCCGGGATTGATACGGATTTTATCTACCCCTGCCGAAACACAGGCAAGGGCAATTCGGTAATCAAAATGAATATCTGCCACAATAGGGCAAGTAACCGCCTTTTTCAAGGCTTCTATTAACGGAACGTCTTCCAAGGTGGGCACTGCCGCACGAATGATTTCACAACCCGCTTGTTCCAGCGCCACAGCCTGGGCAACACTGCCCCGGATATCCGATGCCGGGCGATTTAACATGGACTGAATGGTAACAGGGGCATTGCTGCCAATTTGCACATTGCCAACTGTTACCTGACGGGTGTTTCTTCGTTCCATGGGGGTTAGCCTCCTCGTACCAATCGTAAAATATCGTTTCCGGTAATCACCAGAATTAAAATCATTAACAAGGCAAATCCAATGCCGTGAACCCAGCCTTCATATTTGGCGGGAACAGGCTTGCGGAAAATCGCTTCGTAAAACAGGAAGATCAAACGGCCGCCGTCCAGTGCAGGAAGAGGCAACAGGTTGACGATTCCCAAGTTAATGGTAATCATAGCCATCATATAGAATAAATACCCTAGGTCAACACCGGGGGTTTCCCCGCTGACTGCCTGGCTGACGGTATCCCCCACGGTGGAAACCACCCCAACGGGACCCATCATTTCATTCATACCAAAGCGTCCGCCGATGAGGTCTTTCAGGCTCATCCAAACCACACGACCCACCGAAACCGATTCTTTTACGGTGTTCTTAATAAATTTCAAAGGTGACCGCAAGGTCATTTCTTCAGGTACCACGGCAAAGTCTACCGCAATGTAGGTTTTACCGTCCATTTCCCGCGTAGCGAAAGTAACGTTGTTCAGGGTCATTTCTTCCTCCCCGCGTCGCACTTCCATATCCAAAGTATTGTCTTCACTGATCATCATCATGTAAGAAAGATCGGAAGAGCAATACACGTTTCTGCCATCCACCGACAAAATTTCATCTCCGGGCATTAACCCGCTTTGATAACTGGGGGCGTCTTTCACAAAACCGTAAACCTGGGTGGTGTAAAACTGCCCGTTCAAAGACAGCATGATCCCCACCAGAATCAACCCCAGAATCAAGTTATTCACTGCACCGGCGGCAACAATAACGATTCGTTTCCAAACCTTTTTGGATTGAAAGGAACGAGGGTCGTCGCTTTGTTCATCCTCCCCTTCCATAGAGCAAAAACCGCCAAAGGGAATCAACCGCAAGGCGTACAGGGTTTCCCCTTTTTGCTTTTTCAAAATGGCAGGGCCGAAGCCAACAGCAAATTCATTGACCTTTACTTTAAACAGTTTGGCAAAAAAGAAATGACCAAACTCGTGAATGATTACAATGATACCAAAAATGAGAATTGCCACCAAAATGGGCCAAACGGAACTCCAGATGCTGCCCAAAGTGGACCATACAGATGCTGTCATTTTCAATCTCTCCTATCCTTTAAATCGTTCCAGAACCAAGGAACGAGCAAAACGGTCTGCCTCCAGAACTTCTTCCACTGAAGAATAAGTTTTCGGGAACTGCTGAGAAAGCATGGAGGAAACCAGTTCTTCAATTTCCAAAAACTTGATTTTTTCCTGCAAGAACAAGGCAACTGCCTGCTCATTGGCACCATTGACCGCCGCAGGGTACACCCCCCCCAAGTCAATGGCTTTTTCAGCCACTGCCAAACACCCAAAAGTTTCACGGTCGGGCTTCTGGAAGGTTAAGGAACCGAAATCCCCCAAATCCAACAGCCGCACGGGGCTTTCCACACGGGCGGGGTAAGTCAGGGCGTATTGAATGGGAATGCGCATATCCGGATGAGAGAGTTGAGCAAGAAGCGCACCATCCTGATATTCCACCAAAGAATGAATAATACTTTGAGGATGAATCACAACTTGAATTTGACTGGGGGTCACCCCGAACAAATGGCAGGCTTCTATGACTTCTAACCCTTTATTCATCATGGTAGCAGAGTCAATGGTTATTTTTTGTCCCATAGACCAGTTAGGGTGAGCCAAAGCCTGGACTTTGGTAACGGTTTTTAAGTCCTCACGGGTTTTTCCCAGGAAAGGACCGCCCGAAGCGGTGAGCACAATAGAACGAACGTCCTGTGAGCGGGAGCCTTGCAAACATTGGAATACTGCCGAATGTTCACTATCCACCGGAATAAAACGACAACCGACGCTGGTGGCTTTTTTCATCACCAAATCCCCGCCGGTTACCAAGGTTTCTTTATTGGCAAGAGCAATATCCGAACCCGCCTCAATGGCTGTTAAGGTGGGAAGAAGCCCCGCGATGCCCACAATGGCATTAAGCACCATATCACACCCTGCTCCCGCCAAAGCCAGAACCCCTTCTTCCCCGCCGTACACTTTGGTAGAAGTGTCAGCCACGCGAAGGGCTAAATCTTTGGCTTTCGCTTCATTGAGCATGGCAGCAACCGCAGGACAAAACTGTCGGATCTGTTGTTCCAATACGTCAATATTTTCAGAAGCCGCCAACCCGTATACCGAGTAGTCGGTTTGATTTACAATATCCAAACACTGGGTTCCTATGGAACCGGTGGAGCCTAAAATACAAAGGGTTTTCCCGGGCACAGTACCATTCCTTTCCCTGTAAGAAATTACCGAACAATCAAGGGCCAAACGTCGCCTATATATATTACCACACAATAGACAAAGGGAGCAACCAGTAAAATACTGTCAAAACGGTCCATCACGCCACCGTGACCCGGCATAATATTGCCGAAATCTTTTACGCCGAACACCCGTTTAATGTGGGAAGCCGACAAATCTCCCAGGGTTCCCAAAAATGCGGTAACAAACCCCAACAGCATCATAAAGGGAATATTTACTTCCGCCCCTGCAGAAACCCAGGGAAGTTGATAGATAAGGGACAGCAACACAACTCCTACCACGTTATACACAATCCCCCCGATAAACCCTTCTACGGTTTTGTTGGGGCTGATGGTGGGTGCCAGTTTGTGTTTTCCAAGCATACGACCTGTGAAATAGGCGCCGGTATCCGCCAACCAGCAACAGCAAAGAGCGGTAAAGAGCAAAAACATACCGTCCCGCTTTGCCATGCCAAAGGCAGAAGAAAGCCCCAGATCCCGCAGGCGAACCAAGGTGGAAAAGCCCACAGGAACAAGGGTTGACAACATAAACAGCAGCCCTACGTCTTTCAAACCGATGATATCGTGTTTGAAGATCATGTAGGCAAGGGTGGTTACCAAATATAAAAAGAAGATTCCTCCCACATAGGGTTGCAACAAAGGAACACAAAAGAAAGGAACCAATACAGCCCAAAGAACCCCTGCAATTACCAAGGGTTTGTGCTTTACGCATTTGGTAACCGAAAAAATTTCCAAAACAGCAAGGGCAGAAAGAACACTGACCATGCTGTTGAAGATATATTTATGCTCATCACTGACAAAAAGCACCGCCACCAACAAAGCCATTGCCACAGCGGCGCTGATAATTCTTGTTTTCATTTGTTTTAAATGCCTCCAAATCGGCGATTCCGTTTGGAATACCACAAAAGCGCAGCATCCAATTCTTTTTGATTAAAATCCGGCCACAGGGTATCGCAAAAGTAGAATTCCCCGTAAGCACATTGCCACAACAAAAAGTTGGACAATCGTTGTTCCCCGCCGGGACGAATCATCAAATCCACGTCTAAAGGTTGATACAATCCCTCCGAAATATCGTCCACGGTAATGTCTGAAGGGTCGCGTTTTCCCTCTTTAATTTCTTCCCCCAGGGCTTGAAACCGATGCAACAATTCATCCCGTCCCCCGTAATTGATGGCAAGGTGAACTGTCAGCCCGGTAAACCCGGCGGAAGCCTCTTCGGCTTCTTTCATCAGCTGTCGCAGTTCATCACTTAAAGGGGAAGAATCCCCCACAAAGTGAATTTTGATTTTTTCTTTTTGAAATTGAGCGGCACGCCCCAGATACTCTTTAAAAATATTCATCAGGGTGTCCACTTCTTCCTTGGGTCGTTTCCAGTTTTCGGTGGAAAAGGCGTAAAAAGTCATGTGTTCCACGCCCAAGGAATTGGCATAACGGCAGATATCCTCAAAGGTTTTGGCACCTACAGAATGACCTGCTGTTCGGGGAAGCCCCCTCCGTTTTGCCCAACGGCCGTTGCCGTCCATAATAATCCCAATATGACGAGGCAATACCATTGGTATTGCCTTCGTCTTTTTCTTATTCAAACCAAACATTAGATTTCGGAGATTTCTTTGGATTTTGCAGCAGCGGCATCATCAGCCAGTTTGCAATATTTATCGGTAAGTTTTTGAATATCGGTTTCGGAAGATTTCAAATCATCTTCGGTGATTTCACCGTTTTTCTTCATGGCTTTGTATTTATCGATCGCATCCCGACGAATGGAGCGAATGGCAACTTTACCGTCTTCGCAAACTTTGGCAACTTCTTTTGCCAATTCACGACGACGTTCTTCGTTGAGTTGAGGGAACACCAGACGGATGATACGACCGTCGTTAGAGGGGTTGATACCCAAATCGGAAGCTTGAATGGCTTTTTCAATGGATTGCAAAGTAGAAGTATCGTAGGGTTGAATTTGCAACATTCTGGCTTCAGGAACCGAAATGGCAGCCATTTGGTTGATGGGAGTTTGGGTGCCGTAATAATCTACGGTGATACGATCCAGCACGCTGGCGCTGGCACGACCTGCGCGAATGGCTTTGAATTCATTTTCCATTGAAACGATGGTTTTTTGCATTTTTTCTTCGGCTTTAGTATAAAGTTGATCCATGGTAAATTACCTCCGCAATAAATTATAAATTAATAAAATTATCGAACCACCGTACCCACTTCTTCACCCATGGCGGCACGGTAAATGTTTTCAGGGTCAGACAAATTGAACACCAGAATGGGCAAATCGTTATCCTGGCACAAAGCAGCAGCAGTCATATCCATAACCGAAAGCCGTTTATTGAGAACTTCAGCATAAGTAAGTTCCGAATACATTTTGGCATTGGGGTTAGTTTTGGGGTCGCTGTCATAAACGCCGTCCACATTGGTGGCTTTGAAAATAATGTCAGCATTGATTTCAGCCGCCCGCAAAGAAGCCCCGGTATCGGTGGAGAAATAAGGGTTCCCGGTTCCGCAACCGAAAACAACTACTCTGCCCTTTTCCAGATGACGAATGGCTTTTGCCTGAATGTAGGGTTCGGCAACCCGTTGCATTTCAATGGCGGTTTGCACCCGGGGAACAGCACCTGCTTGTTCCAGGCCGTCTGCCAAAGCCATGCAGTTGATAACCGTTGCCAACATACCCATATGGTCTGCACGGGTACGGTCCATCTTACCACTGCTGCGGCCACGCCAGAAGTTCCCGCCGCCAACAACAATGGCAACCTGAACCCCTGCATCCACGCATTTTTTAATGGATTTGCAAACGGTTAAAACTTTATCGAAATCCAAACCGGTTTTTTGTTCACCGGCCAAAACTTCGCCACTCAACTTTAATAATATTCTGTGGTACTTGGGATTTTTGCTCATCCCTCACGCCTCCTTAAATTTACTGAAGTACATACAAGGTCCATCTTCCTACCTATTGTACCTTATTTGAGAGAAATTGTAAAGAAAAATTCCAATTTTCCCGGGAAAAATATTTCAAATCCTGTCTTCTCCCCACAAAATGTATAGTTTTTCAAAAGGTTCGCATACTAACGGGGAAAGGAGTTGAAAAAAATGAATAACAAAAACAACACCAACAGTCAGAACAGCACCAATAATAAAAACAACAGAAACAATATGCAAGGTACCACTCAGGCCATTGTTACCCCCGACAGCCGCGACAATGCCACCAACCGTGCCGTTCCCAACGACACCCATGTAAAAGAAGCCAAAGATTTTGTTGACCAAAACAAGAAATAATTTTTTTCTGTTCAATAAACAAGGGCTGTAATGATACAGCCCTTGTTTTTCTGAAATCCCGCTTTTTCCATTTGCTCTTTTGACCTGGCAAACCCAAAAACACATAAAACAACGCAAACAATAATGATGGCAGTTATGCCAAACCCGTAGAAAAAATTCCGCCAGAACCCCTTCATTCTTCCGCCCCCTTTTCTTCATAGATTCCCCTGAAAACAGGAAAATATACTATTGTTTTTACAGGGGCATTATGATATACTTATTTGGAATAGGCAAGGAGTTTTGAGTATGGCGAAAATAACAGTACATAGCAACGAAACCGAATATTCCTGCTACACCCTGCCGGGAGAAACCATTCACGGGGCGCTGGTGCGAAAAGGCATCGCCCTTCATGCTCCCTGCGGCGGGCATCACCTTTGTAAAAAATGCAAGGTGAAGGTAATCGGGAAGTGTTCCCTGCCCGGGGCGGGTGAAACGGAATTTTTGTCAGATGAAGAACTGTTGTCAAAGGTTCGTTTTGCCTGTATGACCGTTCCTTTTGAGGATTGCGACGTATACCTTTCTTCCGATTCTTTGGGAACGGTGGAACAAGCCCCCACCCTTTTACCTACTCAAAAGAAAAAAGGATACCTTTGCGGTATTGATATTGGAACCACCACGGTGGTGGTCTACTTATACCGAGGGGCTGACGGGCAATGTTTGGGAACCTTGTCGGAACAAAACAAACAGGCCGCTTTCGGGGATGACGTTATCAGCCGGATCCAGGCAGTGCAAACCCTGAACGCATTACCCTTATTGCAACAATCCGTCACCCGTCAAATCAGCAAAATGATCGATGCATTGTGTGAAAAAGCAGGAATCACTCCTGACCAAATCTCCTTTTGCACCGTTGCCGCCAACACCACCATGTTGCACCTGCTAACGGGGCTGAACCCTACCCCTTTGGCGGTGGCGCCCTTTACTCCTGTTTCCTTATTCGGCACCATGTATCGGGGGGAACAACTGAACCTGCCCCTTACGTGTGACGTTTACTGTATTCCCTGCATTTCGGCTTACGTTGGAGGAGATATCACCGCCGGTATTGCCGCATGCAATATGGATATTCAAAATAAAACCACGTTGCTTATCGACGTGGGAACCAACGGAGAAATGGCAATCAAGAAGAAAGATTGTGACACCATTTACACCTTAGCCACCGCCGCAGGCCCTGCCTTTGAGGGGGCGCACATCACCCATGGGGTGGGCGGTATCGAGGGTGCCATTTGTTCCCTGACGAAGGGAACTATCCAAACCATTAACGATAAGCCCCCTGTGGGCATTTGCGGTTCGGGTTTGTTGGATGCCGTTGCTATGATGGTCAATGAAGGTATCCTGGAAGAAAGCGGATATTTAGAGGAAGACTATCCTTTGACTCCCGACGGCACCATTGTCATCACTCCCAAAGATATCCGGGAGATTCAGCTGGCAAAATCCGCCATTTGTTCAGGTGTTATCCGTTTAATGGAACTGGCCCGGGTTTCTCCCGAGGAGATTGATGAAGTATACTTTGCCGGGGGCTTTGGAACCCATTTGAGCCCCCAAAGTGCCGCCGCCATCGGTTTGATTCCCCCGTCCCTGGCAGAAAAATGCAAAGGGGTTGGCAACACCGCAGGCCTTGGAGCGGTGAGAGCCGCTTTGGACGATACTTTTTTGGAACGGCTGGAACAGTTGCCAAACCAGGTTGCTTATTTTGAACTTTCGGGGGACGCCCGTTTTAATGAATTGTTTATGGAAAATATGATTTTTGAAGGATAGGAGAAGATACCATGAAAACCATGTTAGAACAAAACGCCAACGGCAAGGTTGCCACAGGCTTTATGTTGATAAAAAGTTGCGACAAAAAACTGTCTGCTAAAAAATCCCCGTATCTGGATTTGATTCTTTCGGATAAAGGGGGCGAAATCTCGGCAAAACTCTGGGATTATTCTCCCGACCGCCACGGTGAATACGGCAACGGTGATATTATTAAAGTACAAGGCACCATTGACGTTTGGAACGGCTCTCCCCAACTGCGGATCGAACGGATCCGCCCCAAAATGGGAACCGACGATATCACCATGGACGACCTGGTTGCCAGCGCACCCTTTCGTTCGGAAGATATGCTTGCCGAAATCCGCAAAACCGTGGATGGTTTTGAAAACCCAAACGTTGCTAAATTGGTAAATTATTTAATTGACAAAGCAGGCAACGGTTTTTTGGTAAATTCCGCCGCCTTGCGGATGCACCATGCCATGCGGGGCGGTTTGATTTATCATACCTACTCCATGATGAAAGCCGCCAAAGCCTTGTGCAAAGTATATCCCTTCTTAAATAAGGATTTGGTGCTGGGCGGTATTATTATCCACGACCTGGGCAAATGCAAAGAAATTCAATTCGCCGATACCGGCCTTGCGGTGGAATACACCCCCAAGGGAAATATGACCGGCCACCTGGTGGGGGGCGCCATTGACATTGCCCTTGCCGCCAAAGAATTGAATATAGATGATGAATGTGTTACCCTGCTTCAACATATTGTTCTTTCTCACCACGGAATTCCCGAATTCGGCAGTCCCGTTCCCCCCATGTTCCCCGAAGCCCAAGTGGTTTCCACCATTGACAAATTGGATGCCGAATTGTTTGAAATGCTTTCTGCCATGAGCGGTGTGGACGTGGGCGCCACCACCTCCAAAGTTTGGGGATTGGACCGCAAACTCTACCGCCACAGTGAAGATACCGAATATCGGTTAAACGGGGAGGACTAACTATGGGTACCTTACGATTTTTCATTGCTCTTTGGGCAGGGAAAGCCGCTATGGTGGCTCTGAAACTGTTAAAGCGCAATGCCACCCATTATCCCGGGGTTATTGCCGCAAAACTTTGCCCTGATTTTTTACAACGGTTACAAAAACCAAAAACCATTATTGGGGTGACGGGAACCAACGGCAAAACCACCGTTGCCAACTTAGTTACCGACCTGTTGACCCACCAAGGTCAAAAGGTGCTTTCCAACCGTTTGGGTGGGAATATTTTAGGGGGCATTACCACCGTTCTCATTCGCGGGGTATCCCTGTTTGGCAAAAGCCAATACCCCATGGCGGTGCTGGAGATGGACGAGCGTTCTTCCCGCCTGGTTCTGCCCTACGTGCAACCCGATTATCTGGTTTGCACCAACCTGTTCCGTGACTCTTTTAAACGGAATGCCCATTCGGAATATATTCAAAATATTTTGCGTAACGGCATCCCAGCCAAAACCAAACTGATTTTAAACGGTGACGATCTGATTGCCTGCGGCTTAAAAAAAGAAAATGAAGCCTTCTATTTCGGGGTGGCACCCTTGGCGGGTGAACGGCAGATTCACGATAACATCATTAAAGACGTAGTAACCTGCCCCCAATGCGACCATACCCTGATTTATGATTTTTGCCGATACAATCACGTGGGACAGGTTCATTGCCCTAACTGCGGATTGACCTCTCCCTCACGGGACGTGCAAACCCTGGCAGTGGACACGGAATACAACACCATGACCGTTCAAATCAGGGAAACCCAACACACCTTTCCCCTGCCCGGTGAAAATATTACCGATATTTACAACACCACCGCCGCCATTGCATTGCTTACCTATTTGGGGCAAGCTCCCGAAACCATTGAGGAATCTCTGCAGGTTTGCGGCATTGTAAAAAGCCGTTTTGATTGCACCTGGGTTGGAAACAAGCAAGTGATCATGAACCTGGCAAAAGGGCAAAACCCCATTGCCTGCTCTCGGGTATTTGATTTTATCCGCTCCACCAAGGGCAAAAAATCGGTACTGATTTTGGTGGACGATATGGGAGACGCCTCTCATTCCTCGGAAAATGTTGCCTGGATACACGAAGCGGATTTTGAATTTTTAAACCAGGAGGATATTGCACAAATTGTGGTTGGCGGGGTTCGCAGTCAAGACTTCCGGGTGCGGTTATTATTGGCAGGGGTATCTGCCGAAAAAATTGAAACCTTCCCCAAAGAAGTGGAAGCCGCCGATCTTGTAAAATTTGACGACGTGGAAAAAATCTTCATTCTTTACGACGTTTACACCATCCACCTGGCAAAGGGTGCCAAAGCCCGTTTGATAAAACGCATGGAAGGAGGCAACGGCAATGACCATTGAGATTTTGTATCCTGAATTTTGCAACCTGTTTGGGGACAGCGGCAACGTTCGTTTTTTAAAACAATGCTTGCCCGATGCCACCTTTGTGGAAACCCCTATTACTAAAGAACCTGCCTTTGCTACTGAAGACGTTGATCTGATTTACATGGGTCCCATGAGCGAAAGAGCCCAAATCAAAGTGATTCAGGCATTGACCCCTTACAAAGAACGGTTACAGGCTTTGATGGAACAAGACCTTCCCATGCTGTTCATCGGCAATGCCTGTGAAGTGCTGTGCGAAACCATTGAAACCCCTGCTGACCCTGTTCACGGTCTTGGCATTTTACCCTACACCGCCAAGCAGGAAATGATCAAGCGATACAACGGACTGACCATGGGTACCTTTGAAGATATGACCGTTTTAGGATTTCGCAGTCAATTTACCTTTGGTTACGGCAACAATGAAAATTGCGCTTTCTTAAAGGTCATTCGTGGTGCAGGGCTGAACCCTGAAAGCCAATATGAGGGTTTCCGCCTTCACAACTGCATTGCCACCTACCTGTTGGGTCCCATTTTGGTGGTGAACCCCCAATTTACCCATTGGCTGTTTGGGGTAATGGGATGCGACCGCCCCCTACCCTTTGAAGATGAATTAGTAAAAGCATATGACATTCGATTAAAAGAATTCGAAAATCCAAAAGTAGATTTCTAAAGGTAACATCCGCGAAATTTCCGCGGATGTTCAGACTGTCAAAAAAGTCACAGGAACATAGGCGCTTTATCACCAATAAAACAAATGGGAACCCAAAAAGAAAAATAAATCAAAGGAAAAATGGGGAGAATATCGAATACTCCACATTTTTGCGCCTATTTGTCATTTTTTCGGCACTGGAAGTACACTCGTACATCTACCGTGGCGAAGAAAATGCCATCCTGCACCTTTTTTGAAAGTCTGGCAGTTTGTCAAAAAAGGTTTTTTGACAAACTGAACATCCGCGGAATTTCCGCGGATGTTATATTTTTTAAAAAATTTTTAAAAAACCTCTTGACAAATGCGAAAATACCAGTATAATAATAACAGTAATCATTACTGTTTAGCAAAAGAGAGGTCGATACTATGGAAGTTAAGCGGTATTCCCGCCAACGAGAAGCCATTTTAAAAAACCTGCAACATCGAACCGACCACCCTTCCGCCGACATGGTGTATGAAAGCATACGGCATGAAATTCCCAATATCAGTTTGGGAACGGTGTACAGAAATCTCAATACTCTTTCCGAAAGCGGTTCCATTCTCCGTTTCTCGGTGGAAGGCAAAGAACGGTTCGATGGAAACATCACCCCCCACATTCACTTTGTTTGTACCCATTGCGGTGCCATTCATGATCTTTTCGATTCCTGTGTGGATGAATTTATGAGTGATGTTTCCCATCTGTTAAACTGCACCATCAGCGGTGCCAACTTAGTGTTCCGGGGCGAATGTAACCTTTGCCCACAACAATAAAAAATAAATGATTTACTTTTGGAGGTAATTAGAAATGAAAAAATTTGTATGTTCTGTATGCGGCTATGTTCACACCGGCGATTCTGCTCCCGAATTCTGCCCCCAATGCAAAGTTCCTGCTGAAAAATTCAAAGAACAAGCAGGCGAAATGGCTTGGGCTGCCGAACACGAAGTAGGCATTGCCAAAGGGGTTGACCAACGTATTATCGACGGTCTCCGCGCTAACTTCGAAGGAGAATGCTGTGAAGTTGGGATGTACCTTGCCATGGCAAGAGTTGCCCATCGCGAAGGCTATCCCGAAATCGGTTTGTACTGGGAAAAAGCAGCTTATGAAGAAGCCGAACACGCTGCAAAATTTGCTGAACTGTTGGGTGAAGTGGTTACTCCCTCCACCAAAAAGAACCTGGAAATGCGGGTAGATGCTGAAAACGGCGCCACCGCCGGCAAAACCGAACTTGCCAAACTTGCCAAAGAACTGAACCTGGATGCCATCCACGATACCGTTCACGAAATGGCAAGAGACGAAGCCAGACACGGCAAAGCCTTTGAAGGACTGCTCAACCGTTATTTTAATTAAAAATTTATAAACATCATTTTGGGAGGTAATTTTCATGCAAGAAAATTATATGGTTTGCAACTGTAAACAAGTTAGTTACGCCAACATCGCCGACGCTTTGGACACCCACAAATCCTTTGACAGCGTCCTCGCCGCTTTTGAAGATGTGCAAAAGGTGACCCACTGCTCCACCGGTTGCGGCGGATGCCATCAAAAAGTGCTGGATATTATCTCCCAAATTATGATGGGACATTAAATTTTCAAAAAATTCAGGGAAGTTTTCGCTTCTCTGAATTTTTTTATTTTCCCGTAGCAAAATAGAACGGGAGGCATGATAAACCATGAAAAAAGCATTACTCATTGTATGCTGTTGTTTGGTGGGTATGTTGCTCACTGCTTGCGGCGGAGACGACAACAAAAACAACACCAGCACCAACGGGGACTACAACAACAACCCCGGCAGTTACAACAGCACCGTCAGCAGTTATCCCGAAAATTCCACCATCCCCTCTGCCGTGGACTCCATGGTCAGCGGCGCCAAAAGCGATGTCAACAGTATGATGAGCACTGTGGAAAGCAAAATGCAATAACCAAAAAGAAAGCCTGTGTAAAAACACAGGCTTTCTTACTTTTTATATTCAATAATATCTGCAATATCGCAATCTAAAACTTGACAAATTCGTTTCAAAACATAACGATCATATCGTTTTACCTTGTTTTTGTAATACTTATCAATGATATGATACTGTATGCCTGTACGTTTTGCCAATTCGTACCGACTAATATTCATTTTTATTAATATCTTTTCAAGTGTTATTGTATCATAATTAATACTCCGTATACTATTTAATGCTATCTGTCAAACCCAAAATATAATCAGCAGAGGTATGATAAAAAGAGGCTAATGCAACTACCATGTGGGTGGGAATTTCCCTCTTCCCTGTTTCATAGTTGCTATATACCCGTTGGTCAATTCCCAAATATGCTGCAACTTCTTTTTGAACCAAGTCATGGTCTTCTCGCAAATCCTTTAATCTTGGATAATACATATTACTCACCTCAAATTCAAGTATATGTACTATCAAAAGATAGTATTGATTTTACTATCTTTTGATAGTAAAATAACGAATGAGGTGTTATTATAACAACAAAAATTGTAGTTGCAGGATGCCGTGATTATGAAAACTATGAAGAAGCCAAGGCATTTCTTGACGGTTATTTGCAGGAACATAAAGAAAAAACCACCCTGATTTTCCTTTCGGGTGGTTGTAAAGGTGTTGACAAATTGAGAGAGCGGTATGCATTGGAGCGAGGGTATGAAATCCACCGCTACCCTGCCCTTTGGGAAAATACGGAAAGAAAGCTGGGCCCATTCGCAATGAAGAAATGGCAAAGGCTTGCGACCTTGTCATTTGTTTTTGGGACGGCAAAAGCCGTGGCACCAAGTCGATGATCTCCCTTGGAGAGCGATATCATAAACCCGTATTCATCAAAGGGATACGGGGGTATAAAAGTTCTTTTGCCCGGGAAGACCCGGATCCAGCCGAATAAGGGAAGAACCTTGATACTCCAAATCAAACAGGCTCACCCCGCGGATTTGACGGTCTTCATAGGTGGTGTAATAATACATCCCTGTTTTTCCGTTGCAACAGGAAGAATAGCGGGTGATCTCAAAATCCCGGTTCCCAATTTGCACACAGCCTTTGATTTGGGCAACGTTGTCCAGAATATGAAAGAACTGGTTGATCCTCTCCCCTTCTTCCCCAGAAAAAACACTATTGTTTTTCACAAAGGCGGCACGGACAAATCGGGAAGCGGAAGACATGTCCCCGGGCAAACCAATGCCACCCATTCCGCAACTATAAGGAGACAAGGGTAAGTTCTTGGCAAACAGATTTTGGGGCGGCTTGGCAGTAACACCCATGTAATGATTCAGGTGCCACCGTTGCATAGGAAAGGGCGGGTTATTGGTAAGCACTCCAATGGGATTTTCATAAACCTTCACCCCGTCTTCCACCGATTCCACCACCAAGCACCCGGTGGCGTCGGCAATCATCCAATGTAACGGCGTTGGGGGTAACTCCTTGGAAACCGAATCTCCTGTAATATTCAAATTTTCAAGTAAAGGTATAGCTTCTTCCAGGGTTTTGCACTGCCCCAGCAAAAAAGGAATCAACTCAAAAGATGCCAGGTTGATCTTCCCTTTACAGGGGGAATGGTACACGCAGTTGTCTTTAAACCGAAGTCCCGCCATAGAAAGCCCCTGTTCATTGGTGGCTTCGTAATATAAGGGGTAATCCCCTTTGGCATACGCCATGCCGATCATGGCATAATGAGATGGTAAATTCCGCTGATGACAAAAGGAAAAGGAGAAGTTTCGGGGTGTCACCGTCACCGCTTCTCCATAGGAAAATTCCAAATCCAGATTCCGACCGAAATACGGGCCGTGAGAAACTGCAGTACACATCCAAAACATCTCCTTTTTCTTTTAGTATGTCCTAAAAGACAGGATTTATTTTGTTAATAAACAAACACATTCCACGTGGGTTGTGTGAGGGAACATATCCACCGGGGTGATGGATTTCACCTGATATCCCCCTTGGGTTAAATATTTCAAGTCCCGTGCCAGGGTTTCGGGGTTACATGAAATATACACCACCCGTTTGGGAGCCAGGGTACAAAGGCTGTCAATAAACTTTCGGCTGCTGCCGGCACGGGGCGGGTCCATCATGACCACGTCCACCTGTTCCCCATTTTCTGCCAATTCTTCCATAAATTCTCCCGCATCGCCGCAAATGAAACGGGCATTTTTCACCTTGTTTTCTTTGGCATTGGCAATGGCATCCCGCACGGCATCGGGGTTGAGTTCCACCCCGGTAACAAATCCGCAATGGGGAGATGCCGCAAGACCAATGGTTCCCACCCCGCAATAGGCATCCAGCAAGGTGGAGTTGGGGGTCAAGCCGGCGGCTTTGATGGCTAAATTGTAAAGGATTTCGGTTTGCACGGGGTTGATTTGATAAAAGGACGCGGCAGAGATGCGAAACCGCATACCACACAATTCATCGGTGATATACCCTTTCCCAAACAGTACCTTTTCCTGTTTGCCCAACACCAGACTGGTAGGACCGTTATTGATATTCTGAATGACCGTTTGGATGTTGGGGAACCGTTCCAAAAGCCCTTTCAGGAAGGCATTTTTCCCGGGGAACGCAGGGTTGCCCGTTACCAGCACCACCATAATTTCATTGGTGGCAAAACCCCGTTTCACCAAAATGTGTCGCAAAAACCCCTTTTTGGTATAGGGATTATAAGCACTCATGTGAAAAGAGGGCATTTGTTTTCGGATATACACAATGATTTCATCGGCAATTTTATCTTCCAACTGGCAGGAATCCACCGCAACAATGCGATGAGAACCCGATTGATACACCCCGGAAATCAAATTGCCCCGACGGTCCTGCCCGAAGGCGGCCTGGACTTTGTTTCGGTAGTGGTAAGGGTTGTCCATCCCAATGATTTTATTCACTTTACCGTATCGTCCGCACAGCCGTTTCACCAGGGCTTGTTTATGAATCAGTTGGCGGTCATAGGACAAATTCTGCATTTGACAGCCACCGCATTTTTTATAAACACGACATGGCGGATATTCCATTATAGGGGATTGTTTCCCATTCATTTCCATTGTTTCCTCCAATCTACCAGCCAAAAACAACCATCTGTTTGTTATAATGGATTTACTTTTCAAAAGAAAGGATGGATTGATTTGAAAAGACGAATATGTGTATTATTTGTTGTATTCACACTGATTCTCACCATTTTACCCACCCAAGCATTTGCCGCAACCATTCCCCCTGCCGGAAGAGTAACCACTGCCTCCACAGGGCTGAACATCCGAAGTGCCGCCTCAACCGCTTCCACAATTATAGGGAAACTATCCAAAGGCGCAACCGTGACCTTGCTTTCTCAAAGTGGAAATTGGTATAAAGTTCAATATGGAACCACAGCCATCGGTTACTGTTCGGCAGATTTTATCACCCCGTTGACCAACAGCAAAAAAATGACCGTCGCCATTACCGACGGGGTATTAAACATCCGTAGTGGAGCCGGCACAAACTATGCCATTCAAAGCACCCTTACCAAAGGCAGCCAAGTGATTCGGCTTTCCACCACCGGGAATTGGAGCCGTATTTTATATAACGGAACCAACATCGGATATGTAAGCAGTACTTATTTATCTGAAACTACCGCACCGTCTGTTTCCACCGGCAGCGTTTCTCTGAAAGTTCCCAAGTATTTGCAAACCGACAGCCGTTGGTCTCATGTGAAATTAGGAAACAGCAGTGCCACCATAGGAAAATCCGGTTGCGCTACCACTTCTCTTGCTATGACAGAATCGTACCGTTTGGGCGTAACAAAAACACCTGCTCAAATGGCAAAAACCTTGTCTTATACCTCGAGCGGTTCGGTATATTGGCCTTCCCACTATGCCCAAACCACCAATAGCGCCAATTATCTGACCTTTATTTACAATCAATTAAAATCGGGAAAACCGGTGATTTTAGGGTTAAAAAGCAACCAAAACAGTATGCATTTTGTAGTAATAACAGGCTGTAACGGTTCCACCGCCTCTGCCGCTAATTTTACAGTAAACGACCCGGGATCTTCCGGCCGTACCAAACTTTCCCAAGTGCTTTCGGTTTACCCCAACTTTTATAAAATGTTATGGGTAAAATAACCAAACAATTCTCAACGGGTAGCGTTGCTACCCGTTGCAGGTTGTCGAAGAAAATAATTTTCGGCAACCTGGTAGACTTTCGAGAAAGGTGCAGGATGGCGTTTTCTTTGACCCGAAGGAGTACGGTGGTACTTCGAGAGGTCAAAAAAACGACAAATAGACACAAAATTGGGGAGAATTCGATATTCTCCTCTCAATTTTTTATCATCTGCACTTCCGATGTTCTTGACTTATTTTTCATTTTTGAAATTGTGTCTATGTTCCTGTGCCTTTATCGACAGTCTGAAACGGGTAGCGTTGCTACCCGTTGTTTTTATTGAATGGAAGGCAGTTGATGGAAAAAGGCTTGCAACTGCTGAAACGTACCGTGGTTATATTCCTTTTCAAATCCTTCTTTTTCATGTTCTAAAATATCGGTAAGCAAAAAGGTTTGCACGCCTAAATTCCCTGCAGGCATATCGTCGTTGATGTCGTTGCCCACCATCATGCTTTCTTCAGGGGTAAACCCTGCGGTTTTCATTACTTCTTCATAATAGCCCAAAACAGGTTTGCAAAAATGACTGTTTTCATAAGAGGTGACCACCGCAAAATCGTCACAGGTCAGCCCCAACCAGGAAAGCCGTTCTTTTACCCCCACCATAGGGAAAATAGGATTGGTGGCAAGGGATAAGGTGTATCCCTTATTCTTCAAGCCATCCACCATATTCCGCAGGTTCCGTTCTTCCCGCAGAGTAGCACGAACCCCTTTGAATTCCTGGGTGTAAAAACTGTCCATCTGTTCTTCAATTTTGGAAATATCCCCCAACCCAAAGGTGGCAAAGGTTTTCCAGAATACGTCCCGATTGGTTTGACTGCCATCGTTTTTAAGCATGGCGTAAGTCCCTGCCCAAACGGCTTTCACCGACAGTTCAGGGTCATAACCCAACGTCGCCATTTTTTGCCCCAAAAGTTTCATATACGCTTTCACAAAATCGTCAAAACTCAAGGCAAGTAAGGTACCATCCAAATCAAACATAATGTGCTTTAACATAAAGGTTCTCCTTCTTTTTGAAACCATGCGACAGTTTCCACGTGGGGGGTGCGGGGGAACATATCCACCGCGGTGGCTTCTTTCATATAATATCCCAATTCCTGCAAATAGGCGGCGTCTCTGGCAAGGGTGGCGGGGTCGCAGGAAATGTAGACCAGCCGCTTGGGGGTAAATTGGATTGCGATGGTTTCCAGCACTTGTTGATCGCACCCTTTACGGGGCGGGTCCACAAACACCACCGTGGGGGTTACCCCTCTTTTTGCCAGAAGTTTTGCGGCTTCGGCGGCATCCATACACAAAAACTCCGCATTGGTTTTTCCCATGTTGGCGGCATTTCCTTTGGCGTTTTCCACCGCTTGGGGAACCACTTCCACCCCGATGAGGTTGCCTGCCTGTTTGCCTGCACAAAACCCTACGGCGCCTGTGCCGCAATACAGGTCAACCACCGTATCTTCCGCTGTCACTTTGGCATAGTCAGCGGCACGTTGGAACAGCAATGCCGCCCCCTTGGGGTTCACCTGATAAAAGGAATGGGCAGACAAGGTAAAGGGAACGTCCATCAACAGGTCGGTGATGGTATCTTTCCCGTATATACAATGAATTTCATTCCCCAATATTACATTGGTAGGCTGTTTGTTCACGTTCACCATGATACTTTTCACCATGGGGCAAGCCTGACGTAACGATTCTATCAGTTTTTGTTGATGGGGCAAGGTATTCTTGGTTGCCACCACACAAACCATGATCTCCTTGGTGGCAAAGCCCATGCGAAGGTAAAAGTGCCGTAACAAGCCTTTTCCCGTTTGGCTGTTATACACCGAAACCCCATACTGCTTTACGTAGTGTAAAAAGGCATCGCAAAGCAAATCAAACTCTTTGGGTTGCAATCCGCATCCCTTCACGGGCACAATTCTGTGACTTTTTGGAGCATAAAATCCCAGCACGGGATTTCCGTCTTTATCCAGACCAATGGGATATTGGGCTTTATTCCGATATCCCACCGTTATGGGAGAAGGCAGAATCTCGCCCGCTCGGCAGGATACCCCGCCCAAACGTTCCAGACAGTCGTTCACCCGTTTTAATTTAATTGCACATTCCGCTTCATAGGATATATGCCGATAGCAACAACCACCGCAAGGTTTCCACACGGCGCAATCGGGAGAAATCCGGCTGCCCGAAGGGGTCAACACTTCTTCCAGATGCCCGACAGCATAGGATTTGGTGGTTTTAATAATCTTCACCCGCACCACGTCCCCGGGGGCGGTGTGAGGTACAAATACCGCACAGCCTTCGTGGCGACCAATGCCGTTGCCCTCGTGGGTCATATCCACAATGGACAGTTCTATGATATCATTCTTTTTCATGCAAACGCGTCCTTACTAAATCTCCCACTTCCAAAGGTTCGCGGCAGTTGACCCACACCTTTTGCATGGCGTGGTTTGCCGATTCCTGGGGATTGCCTTCTTCATCGGTAATGCTTTCCACCGTAAAGGAAATACCGAATTGTTTTGGGGACACCACTTCCAAGGTATCGCCCACCGAAAATTTGCTTCGTTGCTCAATGAGCACCCTATCCTCTTCCTTTTGCAACACCGTTCCCGCAAAGGAGCAGGTGGTTACGTAAGGCAGGCGGTCGTCGGGTTTATAACGGAACATATCTCCCAAATAAAAGCCTGTGCTGTATGGGCGATGGCTCACCGCTTCCAATTCTTGCAACAACAGTTCATCAGGAGCAGTCCCGTCAATTTTATTGCGATATGCCCGCACCACCGTTGCCACGTAATAAGGGGTTTTCATGCGTCCTTCAATTTTAAAGGAAGCAACCCCTGCTTCTTTCAGGTCATCAATCAAAGACAGGCAACACAAATCCCTTGAACTTAAAATGTTGGTGCCGTTTTCATGTTCTTCCACAGGGAAGAATTCTCCCGGACGTTTTTGTTCGGTTAAATGGTATCCCCAACGGCAGGGTTGGGTACATTCCCCTTGATTTCCCGAACGGCCGGTAAGCATACTGCTGATAAAGCACCGCCCGGAATATGCCATACACATTGCCCCATGAACAAAGGCTTCCAATTCCATATCGGGTGGAAGGAGTTTTTTCATCTTCTTGATTTCTTCCAGAGAGGTTTCCCGGGCAAGAACCACCCGGCGAACCCCCATGGCATAATACACCATAGCGGCGGCGGCATTCTGGCAGTTGGCTTGGGTGCTGATATGCACAGGCAAAGTGGGAACCGCTGTGCGCAACACCGAAACGGCACCCAGGTCGGAAACGATCACCCCGTCAACCCCCAACTGATACAGGGTTTGTCCGTAAGCGGGCAGTTGCTCCAGGGTATCATCCTTGGCAAAGCAGTTCACGGTAACGTAGAGTTTTTTGCCTGCGGCATGGCAAAGAGCAACCCCTTTTGCCACGTCTTCCAAGGTCATCCCTGCGCTGGATGCCCGCAGTTGCATCATGGGACCACCCACGTAAACGGCATCTGCCCCAAACCGCAAGGCGGCCTGTAAACATTCTAAATCCCCTGCCGGGGCTAACAATTCAGGTTTATTTTGAAGATTCATTTTCATTCAATCCTTATAACAACGTTCTTTCAAATAATCCGCAGGTTCGTGGAAAAAAGGGTTTCTTGCCCTTTACAAAGAGTTGGAAAATTTCTTCACATTCTGCGGGAGTTTCCTTGGTAAACTGCAACATCCAATAATCGGTGGGATTTGACTTGTCCCCCAGATATAAGGGAATGGGATTATACAGAGTGGTGTATTCCCGCTGATGGCAGGAAAGGAAAAATTCCATACCCTTACGGTCTTTCAAAATACCGTGCCCTTTACAGTCCCCGCAGGTGTTTCCTTTTT
The DNA here is from genome assembly GCA_045593325.1 of Acutalibacteraceae bacterium. Taxonomy (GTDB): domain Bacteria; phylum Bacillota; class Clostridia; order Oscillospirales; family Acutalibacteraceae; genus UMGS1484. Next base: position 27,294 of record JAZNWL010000046.1, read on the forward strand.
TCAAGGGGCAAGCCCGCATCTGCATCAAAGGCAAATGGCCGTAACCCACCATCCCCCGTTTTAAGGTACCACCCAGGGTTCGGTACAACCCTTCGGTCAATTCAAAAGAAAGAAGGGTGTCATGAAGCCCCAGGGTTTTATATTCTTCCAAAGCAAGGGGATTGGTGATATTCAGCCCCGTTCCCCCGCTGACCAAAAAGCCCAGTTGCTTGGCGGGGGCAATCATGCTAATATTAGACACCTGAACCCCTGCAATCCCAATTTCTTTCAACTTGGTCAACACGATTTCCAATCGTGCGTCCGAAAAAGCAAGGGTCGGCAAAACGGCAAAAAGCGTTTCTTGATATTCTGCCGCCTTTTGGGGGTATTTCAAAATTTCATGGGCAGGAAGATAATATCGCTTTGCACCCATAATTCCCTGAATTTGAGAAAAGGTGGTGGCAGAAACATACAGTTCCTTTGGGTTTTGAGAAATATAAGGGATTTTTGGAATCTCATATTCCCCACAGGTTCTGCGGGAGCGTTCCACCCGTAATTGGGTTACCTGTTCCAACCCCTCTTTTCGCAGATTCTTCAAAGAGGACATGGGGAGCAGTAATCCATCTTCTATATGACAAGTAAGGGAATTGGGTAAATAAGGGGTTCCCCCAAAGCGGAAGAAACAATCTTCTGCAAATTCTTTGGTTAAGGGGCGGTTGACTGCTTCTCCCGGAATCTCGCCCGTTACGGTAACCGAAACGCCCTGACAAGTCAGGGTCAGAACACAAGGCTGGTTTTTCTTGGCAGTAAAAGTCATATCCACAGGTAACCGTTGCCGTTCCTTGCGGTATAATTCCGAAAGGGTGGGAAGCAGTTTGGCGGTATCCTTGGTATCTTCTTTGGAGCGATATCCAAACATATTTTCGGTGCGCTTTCCCTGAATATACCCATCGGTAAATCCGCTACGGGAAAACACCGATCGCAATAACTCCATATCCGGGGTTTTGCCCTCCAACGCTTTGCGGCTTTCCTGCACCACCGCCGCCACGTATTCAGGGCGTTTCATGCGTCCTTCAATTTTAAAGGAATCAATTCCCATTTCTGCCAAAGCAGGCAGGAATGCCAGATGGCTCATATCTTTTAAAGAAAGGGCATAGGGTTTCTTGCCCCGTTTAAAATCCAATCGGCAGGGCTGGGCGCAAAGTCCCCGGTTACCGCTTCGTCCCCCCAAGATAGAGGAAAGATAGCAACAGCCCGAGACACTCATGCACAACGCCCCGTGAACAAACACTTCCAGTTCCATTTTGGTGGCATTGCGAATGGCGCGGATCTCCTCCAGCGAAAGTTCCCTTGCCAGCACCACCCGGGAAAATCCCATTTGTTCCAAGGCAAGAGCACCTGAAACGTTATGCACCGTCATCTGGGTGGAAGCGTGAAGGGGAAGTTCAGGGCAAAGTTCTTTCACCAAACGGGCGGCGGCCAAATCCTGCACAATAATGCCGTCTCCCCCGGCGGATGCCACTTCCCTGATAAGGGCGGCGGCTTCCTTTAGTTGAGCGTCGGTTAAAACAATGTTGAGAGCGGCGGTGGCTTTCACTCCACGTGCATGGCAATAGTCAATTACCTGCCTGGCGCTTTCAAAGCCTTTGGCATTGCGACGGGCATTTAAATTTCCGCAACCGAAATACACACGGTCAGCCCCGCTTCGCACTGCCGCAATCAGTTGTTCTTCGCCCCCTGCAGGCGCCATGATTTCTGCCACCGATCCTCTCACCCTTCCTGCTAGCAAATACATTTTTATATTACCATACTTCCCGCTACTTTTCTACTGTTTTATCTTGTCCGTTAAATATTTTTTAAAAAATTTAAAATAACACTTGATTTTTGGAAAGAGATTATGTATAATACATAGGCGCGGTAAATAAGTCGCTTGAATTTGACCATGGAGAAATGTCCGAGCTGGTCGAAGGAGCACGATTGGAAATCGTGTATACGGTTACAGCCGTATCTGGGGTTCGAATCCCCATTTCTCCGCCAAAGAACACCTTACCAACGGGTAAGGTGTTCTTCTTTTTTGTAAAAATCATTGACTTTATTTTGTAAAAGGGATATACTGATTTTAGAGATAGGTAACAGGTTTGTCGATGCTTGATTTTCATCAAGTATGGTATTACCCATGACGCCTATCTCTATTCCTGAAGAACTGTTTGCCTATTTATTCTTATACGGACTCGAGGCCCCAAGAGCTTCCCCGTACGTTTGGCAAACAGTTCTTCTGTATTGACTTTTCCGCCGGAATATGTTATCTTTCTTATAGAACCATATTGGTTTTCCCCCACCGGCAATTGGAGCCTATTAAGGGAAAGCCAGTTATTGGTTCTTATTTGTTTGGTCAATCTACAAAATAAGACAACGATTTCAATATTTCACATCCTGCAATCGTGTTATCTCATTTTTCTTGACTTTAGCAGGCGCTTTACCTATAATGATGAAAGAGTCAAGATTTGTTATAGCGTTGGGAAATTGGATCCCAGGGCTCACTGACAAGTCTTGGCTTTTTTCTTTGTTTTTCTAACAACTTATCTCGCCGTTAATTCCCGATGAATTCTGCTGATCTCTTTTTGACAGATTTCTTCCGGCAGTTTCCTTTCCAGTACCTCTAAAAATTTCATAAGACCTTTTTCTTTGACTTCCTTCGGATACAAAACGGTCAACAAATTCAAGGTGTTGACGATCATAAACTCGGAATACCCCATGCTCACCATTGCTCTTAATAAGTTTAACGAATTGTTTATAAACTCTTGTTCTGTCATATTCAACTGCCCCTTCCTCTAATATTCTCATAAGTTCATATACAAACGTTGTATCTTTATAAACGTTACCCGTATCTACTTCATAGGAACGATTATTGAATCACGCCCTTTTAGCTACTATTATACGGTTTTGGGACAAAAAAGCAAGACCATCTCCAAATGGGTTAATTGGTTTTCCATCTTAACTTTTCCGACATAGGTTATTGACAAAAAATTCCGTTTATGCTAGATTATTCGAAGGGTTGCTTTCCTTGATGGTGCCAAACCACTCATGCAGTTTGGGGTTATCAAAGGATGGCGATCCTTTCTTGCATTTTATGACAGTAAAAGTATTTGTTGACATATTGCAAGAAATCAGATATGCTGATTATAGAACCGGTAACGGATAGCGGCTTTGCCGTGAGTCTGGGCGATTTTGTCGCAGCCGGTTCTTTTTGTTTGGTCAATCTACAATATCAGGTAACAAACCTAATCGTCTATCCCCTATTGACAAACCAATTCTTATATGATATCATTTTGATATCATATAAACTGTGAGGAGTGACTACGATGCACAGCATTGAAATACAACAGTTAAGCAAATCTTTTGGAGATGTCAAGGCGGTTCAAGACCTTTCCTTTCAGGTGCGAAAGGGCGAACTGTTTGCCTTTTTAGGAGTCAATGGTGCAGGAAAATCCACTACCATTTCCATTTTGTGCGGCAGTCTTGCCAAAGACAAAGGTAAGGTTCTGGTTTGCGGCGAAAATATTGACACCAACATGAAAACCGTTACCCGCCGTTTAGGAGTGGTATTTCAGAACTCGGTTTTAGACCAGGCTTTAACCGTGAAAGACAATTTGCGTTCCCGTGCCGCTCTTTACGGCATCACGGGGGATGCTTTTGAGGAACGTCTGGAAAACTTAAGCAACCTGCTGAAGTTTAAAGACCTGTTAAACCGCACGGTGGGAAAACTTTCAGGAGGGCAACGGCGGCGCATCGACATTGCCCGTGGGCTCCTTCACAACCCTGAAATCCTGATTCTGGACGAACCCACCACGGGGCTGGACCCTCAAACCCGCAAGCACCTTTGGGACGTTATTGAACAATTACGACAGGATCAAAACCTTACGGTTTTACTGACCACCCATTACATGGAAGAAGCGGCAAATGCCGATTACGTTGTGATTTTAGACAGCGGAAAAATCGCGGCAGAAGGAACCCCCTTGGAACTAAAAAATCAATTCACAGGGGATTATATTACCCTTTACGGCTTAACGCCCGGGGAACTGGAAGCCCTTCCCCTGCCCTATACCCCTGTGCGGGACGGGATTCAGGTTTCGGTGGAAAACACCGCCGCTGCCACCAAACTGATTTTAGAAAATCCCCATCTGTTTCGGGATTACGAAATCACCAAAGGAAAAATGGACGACGTTTTTTTGGCGGCAACCGGTAAGAATTTGACGGGAGGGGAAGAAAAATGATGGGACTTGGCAATTTAATTCGTCGGAACACCAAACTGTTTTTTAAAGACAAAGGCATTTTCTTCACCTCGCTGATAACGCCGCTGATTTTGTTGGTACTATACACCACCTTTCTTGCCAACGTGTATCGGGACAGTTTCATGTCAGCAATCCCTGATATATTCACCATTCCCGAGGATTTGTTGGACGGCATTGTGGGCGGGCAGTTGCTTTCCTCTTTATTGGCGGTTTCCTGTGTCACCGTTTCCTTCTGTGCCAATATGTTAATGGTACAAGACAAAGCCAACGGCACCATTCACGATTTAACCGTTACCCCCGTAAGCTCCTCTACCCTGGCTTTGGGGTATTATATTTCCACCGCCATGTCCACCCTGATCATCTCCTTTGTGGCGGCAGGGGCTTGCTTTATTTACCTGGGCAGCGTTGGTTGGTATTTGTCTACAGGGGACGTTCTGCTGATTTTACTGGACGTATTCTTGCTGTCCATGTTCGGCACCGCCCTGTCCAGTGTCATCAACTTCTTTTTATCCTCCCAAGGGCAGATTTCGGCTGTAGGATCTATCGTTTCGGCAGGATACGGGTTTATTTGCGGAGCGTATATGCCCATCTCCTCTTTTAGTGAAAGCTTACAAACGGTGATTTCCTTTTTACCCGGAACGTACGGCACCTGTTTGCTTCGCAATCACGCTTTGGCAGGAACCTTCCGGGAGATGGAAGCCTTGAACTTCCCTCAAGAAGTCATTGACGGGCTAAAAGACGGCATTGACATGAACATTTATTTCTTTGACAACCTGGTGGGGCAACCCGCCATGTATGTGATTCTGGGTGGTTCGGTTGTGCTGTGCATTGGAGCTTACATTCTGCTTCATATCTTCCGCAAAGGCAAAAAATAACAAGAAAACCGTTGAGAACCAAAAATTCTCGACGGTTTTTTCATTTTTCGCAGAATACCTATTGCGAAATAGCATATAGTGTGATATACTCTTTGAGTCAATTTCTCGTTGAACCCTCCGGGATGAAAAAACCGTTGGGGAAGAGAACTCTGGAGAAACTCATTTTACATGAGTGCCGAAGGTGCAAGGCAGGTAACTGCTGAATCTCTCAGGCAAAAGGATAGAGTTTAAACAAAGAACAATTTTTGTTTTCATATCTTTTCTTTTTCAGAGCCGCTGTATATTTCATACAGTAGCTTTTTTATTTTTGGAGGTATGACAAATGCAACAATTCGCAGACAAATTGTTAGACTTGGTTGCCAATGCCAATGCCGTCCTTTCTGACTACATCTTAATTGTACTGTTGGTGGGAACCGGCATCTTCTTTACCATTGCCACTCGCTTCGTGCAAGTTCGTTGCTTTGGTCAAGGGTTGAAAAACGTTTTTGGGAACCTTTCTCTTCGTGGTGGAAAACAAGAAAACGGGTTAAGCTCTTTCCAAGCTCTTGCCACCGCCATTGCCGCCCAAGTTGGTACCGGTAACATTGTTGGTGCATCCGGCGCTATTTTAATTGGTGGTCCCGGTGCTATCTTCTGGATGTGGATTATCGCCTTCTTTGGTATGGCAACGATTTACGCTGAAGCCGTATTGGCTCAAAAAACCCGTGTGCAAACTGCCGACGGTGAAATTCATGGTGGTCCTGTTTATTACATCAAAGCGGCATTTAAAGGAAAATTCGGCACCTTCTTAGCAGGGTTCTTTGCCGTTGCCATTTCCTTAGCTCTTGGCTTTATGGGTACTATGGTACAATCCAACTCCATTGCTGAATCCTGCAACACAGCATTTGGGATCGATGGCTGGATTGTCGGTGTAATCATCGCTGCCGTTTCCATCTTTATTTTCCTTGGCGGTATCAAACGAATTGCTTCGGTAACCGAAAAATTAGTTCCTATTATGGCTGTTATTTTCTTGGTAGGCAGTTTGATTGTTTTAATTTGCCGTATTCAATATGTTCCCGAGACCTTCGGTTTAATCTTCAAATCCGCGTTTGCTCCCAAGGCTTTCATCGGCGGTACTGCCGGTATGGCCATTAAAACCGCCATCAGCCAAGGGGCAAAACGAGGTCTTTTCTCTAACGAAGCCGGTATGGGTTCTACCCCCCATGCCCACGCTATGGCAAACGTAAAACGCGCTCACGACCAAGGTACAACCGCTATTGTTGGTGTGTTTATTGATACCTTCGTGGTGTTGACTATGACCGCTTTGGTTGTAATTACCACCTTGTTTACCGGAAACGGTCCCTTTGCAGGTGCCAACGCCAACACCTATGCTACTATGTTAAAAAACAGCGGTATTACCAAAAACAACGCCATGCAAACTGCCGTTGGCAGCGTTTTCGACCAAACCGGTATTGAAGGACTTGGCAGCATGTTTGTTGCTGTTTGTTTGTTGTTTTTCGCTTATTCCACCATTATCAGTTGGAATTTCTTCGGTAAAACCAACGTACAATACTTATTTAAAAACAACAAGATTGCTACCGTTGTTTATTCTATTCTTGCCATTGGTTTTATTGTACTTGGCTCTTTGTTGAAAAATGATTTAGTTTGGGAATTATTTGACTTCTTCAACTATTTGATGGTTCTCCCCAACGTAATTGCTTTGATTGCTTTGGGTAAACTGGTTAAAGAAGAAGCCACCGCAAAGAAAACCGCAGAAAAAATGGTAAAATAATTTGAACATACAAAAAGGCTGTAACACCGAGCTTGGTGTTACAGCCTTTTCTTTATTCATCAAACATTTTATAGAACAGTTCCACCGCTCTGGCAACGTTCCCGTTTAAATAGAGCCAGCCAAACAAGGCTTCCACGCCGGTTGCCTGGTGATATTGGGCACGGGTGGAACTTTTGGGAGCACGAACCGTATGGGCATTTCTCCCCCGTTTAAAAACCTCATACTCCTTTTCGGAAAGCAGATCTTTAACTTTCAAGAACCCTTCTGCCTGAGCAGGGGCACTGACCATGGTTACTTTTGCCTGATTGAGTTCCCTGGCAGGGCGATTGGCTTTGCAGGCGATCCATTCCCGGGTGAGCAGTTCATACACCCCATCCCCCACAAAAGCAAGGGTTGCAGGGCTGAGATTGTCGGGATTACAAGGCACATCTAACAATCGCATAGGCTTCACCTTAAGACACGTAGTCAAACTCGATATCGTAAATGCAAACGGTATCGCCGTCCTGACAGCCTGCATCGATCAACGCTTGAATAATCCCGCTGGTGTGAAGAACCCGTTGGAAATATTGTAAAGATTCATAGTCCTCGGGATTGATGGTGGTCATAATCTTTTTGAGGAATTCCGCTTCTACAATATAAGTGCCGTTTTCTTGGGTTATGGTGAACCGTTCTTTGGAAGCCATGATTTCTTCCACAGGAACAGGGTCAGCCTCGAAGGTTAAAATGGGAGGCAAGGTGCTAAGCACTGCCGCCACCCGATTGACAAGTTCCTGGGTACCTTCACAAATGGGAGCACAAATATCAAAATATTCGTAGCCCTTTTCTTCCACGTATTCTTTTACCCGTGCAATTTGTTCAGGGGTCGCCATATCGGTTTTATTCCCTGCCACGATTTGAGGACGGGTGGAAAGTTCAGGACTATAAACCGCCAATTCTTTATTGATGGCTTCAAAATCCTCAATGGGGTCACGGCCTTCACTGCCGGAAACGTCCAGAATATGAACCAACAAACGGCACCGTTCCACGTGACGTAAGAACTGATGGCCCAAGCCAACCCCTTCCCCTGCGCCTTCAATCAGCCCGGGAATATCCGCCATGACAAAGGAGGAACCTTCCCCTATGCGCACCACACCCAACACAGGGGTAATGGTGGTAAAATGGTAGTTGGCAATTTTGGGTTTTGCTTCACTGACCACTGAAACCAGGGTGGATTTGCCCACGTTGGGGAAACCCAGCAAACCTACGTCTGCCAACAGTTTCAATTCCAGTTGAACGTCCATTCCCTGCCCGGGCAATCCGCTTTTGGCAAAGCGGGGGGCTTGACGGGTTGCAGTGGCGAAATGGCTGTTTCCCCAGCCTCCTCTGCCCCCTTTGGCAACCACGTAGGATTCTTCTTCGTCGGAAACGTCTGCCAACAGGCGACCGCTTTCCACGTCTTTTACTAACGTTCCTTTGGGCACGGTGATGATCAGATCCTTCCCGTTTTTCCCAAAGCATTTTCCCGCACCGCCGTTTTGTCCGTTTTCAGCAGTATATTTCCGTTTATAGCGAAAATCTGCCAGGGTGGAAAGGTTGGTGTCTACCTTGAAGACAATATTGCCACCGTAGCCCCCATCACCGCCGTCAGGTCCCCCTGCAGAAACAAATTTTTCACGGTGAAAGGAAACGGCACCGTTGCCGCCGTCCCCTGCTTTGATTTTAATTTTTGCAACGTCAATAAACATTGGGTATTCCCCCTTTTAAAAGAAAAAGGGAAAGGGAACCGATATCGGATTCCTTTCCCCTTGCAAGTCATTTCAAGACTTATTGTTCCACAGCGTAAACACTGATTTGTTTACGGTCACGACCCATACGTTCGTATTTTACTTTACCGTCGATCAAGGCGAACAAAGTATCATCGGAGCCACGGCCAACGTTGTTGCCGGCATGGATGTGGGTACCGCGTTGACGAATCAGGATGTTACCGGCCAAAACGAATTGACCGTCTGCACGTTTGGGTCCTAAACGTTTGGATTCAGAATCACGACCGTTTTTGGTAGAACCAACGCCCTTTTTATGAGCGAATAATTGAATATTTACACAAAACATATTATTTTCCTCCGTTCAAATTGAGATAACAAATCCGTAAATTGCGGGGATACTGCAATGCGATTTCTTTCAAATGAGCCAGCAGACCTGAAAGCAAAGGATGAGGGATTTCGCAATAAAGGGAAAAAACACCGTCTTCACAATGGGCTTTGGCACAACAGCCTTGTTGTTCCAAACAATTTGCGGTTAAAATTACCGCAGAGGATACCGCACTGCAAACAATATCTTCACCCTGAGCGGCAAACCCACTGTGCCCTTGCACGTAAAAGCCGCAAGGCTTATTTTCTCGCATACTGAAAACCGCAGTTGTCATAAAGAATTAACCAATAGCAGTGATTTCCACTTTGGTGTAGGGTTGACGATGACCCAATTTCCGTTTTTCGTTCTTTTTGGGTTTGTAGGTGAAAACAGTGATTTTCTTACCTTTACCGTTTTTCAGAACTTTCCGCTCTACGTTGATGTCCAAGGTAGGAGTACCTACTTGAATGCCGTTATCGTCTTCATAAGCCAAAACGGTATCAAATTTGATTACCTCATCTGCTTCGTGGGGAAGCTTTTCGACGAACAATACATCGCCAACTTGTACTTTGTATTGTTTCCCGCCGGTTTGAATTACTGCGTACATAATGATTTCTCCGTTTCAATAGACTCGCTGTCAGAAGGGGCGGATTTGCATCACTTAGGGTGGTTTTTTACGCAACAAAAACCACCGCCCATAACAAGCGGCCTAATGAATATACCATAAAAGACCTGTCTTGTCAAGGAATTTTCGTAAAATTTCTTTGATTTTCAAGGGTTTTTCGGCTTTTTCTACCCGGTTATCACATCAAGAATCGCCGAATTTGATGGAACGGGATCATTTCCCACCAAAACGCTTTGTTTTAACAGTGCCAAAGCGGGCTCTAACCGTTCCGGACGGTTGGTATGCAACCGAAACATAGGTTGCCCAACTGCACAAAAGCCGCCTTTTTTCACCAACACTTCTACCCCTGCGGTGGGGTCTATCGCATCTTCTTTTTTCTCTCTGCCCGCCCCCAGCAAACAGGCGGCTTTGCCCACCAACAGAGCGTCCACAGACTGAACGATCCCCTCTTGTTCACACAGCAAGGGTTCGCAGATTTTTGCCTTGGGTAAACCCCGGGAAACGTCGCCACCCTGGGCGGCGATCCATTGCTCAAACACTTGATAAGCCTTACCGCTTTCTAATTGTTCCTGTGCCAAAGTTTTGGCCTTTTCCAAAGAACAGCCCAGCCCCATGGAAAGAAGGTGAGCAGAAAGCACCAAAGAAACTTCTTTTACGTCTTCGGGACCTTGATTTTTTACTACGGCAACACTTTCCATCACTTCCAAGGTATTGCCTACAGCAATCCCCAAAGGTTCATTCATATCGGTCAGCACCGCTGTCACCTTGCGGTTCTCCGCCTGACCGATGGCAATCATGGTTTTGGCAAGTTCCCGGGCTTCTTCCAAGGTTTTCATAAACGCCCCGTTGCCTACTTTCACGTCCAACACAATATTCTTTGCCCCTGCTGCCAATTTTTTGCTCATAATACTGGCGGCAATCAAAGGAATACTGGCGGTAGTGGCGGTGACGTCCCGCAGGGCATAGATTTTTTTATCAGCAGGCGCCAATTCACCCGATTGAGTTACCACACCGCACCCGATTTCCTTGACCTGATTCAGAAAATCGGGTAAAGCCATTTCCAGTTGATATCCGGGAATGGACTCCAATTTATCGGCGGTACCTCCGGTGAATCCCAAACCCCGTCCTGACATTTTGGCAATTTTGCCCCCTGCGGCGGCAACAATGGGGGCAACGATAAAGGTGGTTTTATCCCCTACGCCCCCGGTACTGTGTTTATCCATAGAAAGATTGCCAAGGGAGGACAAATCCAACACGTTCCCCGACTCCATCATGAGTTTGGTCATGACAACGGTTTCTTCCAAAGTCATGCCTTGCAAACAAATTGCCATTAACAAGGCGGACATTTGATAATCGGGAATCTCCCCCTTGGTAAATCCTTGAATACAAAAGGCAAGTTCCTTCCCGGTTAATGCCATTCCCTGCCGTTTACGGTCAATGATTTCCACCATATTCATAGGTTCACCCCATTTTATAAGGAATCAATTCGGCAAGCAGTTTCCACTGCTAATTCCATCATTTGGGTAAAAGAGGTTTGACGCGCCTGAGCATCCAAGGATTCCAAGGTAAACATATGGTCAGAAACGGTGCAAATGGTTAATGCCCGCTTGCCTGTTTTGGCGGCATTCATATACAATGCGGCAGTTTCCATTTCGGTGGCAAGAACCCCCATATCCCGAAATCGGACCAAATTCTTTTGGGCGTCCGGTAAATGTTCATCGTGAACGTAAAAATGATCACTGGTAATGATATTTCCAACGTGGTACTTCATGCCTTTTTCCTTGGCAATTTCCACAGCGGTGGAAAGCAGTTCAAAATTGGCAATGGGAGCAAAGGTGCCGTCTAAATAAAAGCCGTCAGCAAACCCTGAATTGGTGCAACAGCCTTGTGCCAATACCAGATCCCGCACCTTTACGTGGTCACCCATGCCACCGCAAGTGCCAATGCGAATGATATTTTCCACCTGAAAAAACTCAAACAGTTCATAACTGTAAATTCCCATGGAGGGCATCCCCATACCGCTTGCCATCACCGAAACGGGAGTCCCCTTATAGGCACCGGTATACCCCTGTACTCCCCGCACGTTGTTCACCAGACGAGGGTTTTCCAAAAAGGTTTCGGCAATAAACTTTGAACGCAAAGGATCTCCGGGCATAAGCACAGTTTTGGCAAAATCTGAGGGGACTGCATCAATATGAGGGGTGGGATATTGTTTCATAAAAACCGCTCCTTATTTTACTTGTAAACAATGAGTGCCGCTATCCAAAACGAAAGAAAGGGTGTGATTGTGATAGGTGCTGTCCAAGGCAACCTCTTGTTCGTATACCTTTTCGGTTTCCTTAGCAGGCAAAGAAACGTGCGCTTTGGTGCCTGCGGGAACAGCGACCGTTGCCAAGAAAGATTCTTCCTTGGTGGTGCTGTCGAAAGACACGGTGATTGCCCCTTTCACAGTGGGCACCTGCACAGCGGCATACCGAAGTCCACCGGGTTGCAAATCCACAGTGAATTCTTCGAACCCTGCCACAACAGGACGAATTCCGAATAGCCCCCGAATAAGTTCTGCTCCTGCGGCAGAACCCCAGGGATGAGACCAGGTCATATTGCACTTATTCACAGGGTTCCAGGCTTCGGTGGTAATGGTGGCATCCAATTTATCCAACATATATGCCCAGGTGCGAGCCCCTTCGGAAACGTCATCACTGAGGAGCAAGGAATTGGCATATTCCCCTCCACCACCCCGATATAACCCTTCCAACAGGAAGAAGGCACCGTAAACGCTCATACGAATGGCGTCTTGTTCTTTCAGGAACAATGCCAATTTTTCTTTCATGGCATCATCGGTGAAAATTCCTGCATATAAGGCATAAGCGGTGGCATGCTGTGCCATGTGATTGGCGGGAATCCCTTCTTCATTTAAGCCATCCACAAAAGCGCCTGCTTCGGTATTGTACAGTTTTTCAATCATGGTGGCTTTCAGCCGTTCTGCCATATTCCCGTAGGTTTCGGCATCCTTGGTTTGCCCCACAGCATTGGCAAGGTAAGCAAGATCACGCAGTGCCACGTAGTTGATGCAGTTAAAGACCGTATTGTAAAAACTGTCGGCATAAGCATAATCATCCCGCTCGGTCATGGGCCAGTCAACCAATACCGCATCCCAGCCGTGACCGGTCATCAAGGCAGAACCGTAAAGCCCCACTTCTTCATTCCAAAGGTTATCATACAAGCAGGTTTTCAAAAGGTCATAGTTTCGTTTTACCAACGAAAGATCTCCGGTATAGTCATAATCCAACCGCGCCATAACAATACGGAATAAGCCGTATTCCGCAGGCCAGGTGCGATGGGTCAGCAAATATTCCACGCTGAACCGAGTCAGGGCATTGCAATCCTGCACCCCTGCAGCAGTAAGCATATTGATGACCACGTCCCCTTCGTAAGCACAGCGTTCACGGGATTGGGAATCCACGTACAAATTCTGGTTGGTGGCTTCAATGGTATATTTACACAGATCATAAATAGCGTTCAACAGTTCACTGGAAGAGGTAAAATAAGAGGCGCTTTCTTCAAAGGGCGTGCGATATGCCACACCACGGATATTTTCACAGGTAACGTCCCCTGCAAGACCTTTGATTTCCACATAACGGAAGGTCTTCATGCCCAAAGAAGTCAGGCAGTTCTCCCCTGCTTTCAACCGCCAATGTTCTTCATACACGTTAGACGTCCGCATACGGTACCGAACACTGCCGTCTTCATTTAATTCTTCCCCATAATACAAATCAATATCACAGGGGGCATCACAGTCTATTTCCAATTCCAGACCGCCGATGATTTCTTTCCCCAAATCCACAATCAGGTTGCCTTCTTCGGTAACTTCCACCGAAGATGCAGGTTTTTTATATAGCCCCACCACGGGAGCGGGATAGGGACGAATGGTCACGTCATCTGCCATCTCTCCCTGCACAGCGGCAGGAACAAACTTCCCTTGATACAGGGGTTCATCCCAACCGTAGGGCCACACTTCCCCATTGATATTATCGGGAGAAGCAGGGAAATAATTGGTGCCGATGGAACCATCGGGACGGTATAAAAGCGTACCATCCAAAGCTTCAAAGCCTGTGGCATCCTCAAACAAAACCCTTTTATTGCCCTTTTCATCAAAGAGCACCAGACGGGCGGCAAAACGATGATCTTCCGGGGTGTAACATTTGGCACAAATGCAGTTTGCCCCTTCTTTCAAACAGTTGGTTATATCAAAGGTGTCATAATACAAAACCATGCATTCTCCCCGATTGTGATACCGAGTGGGGCCGATGCCAACGTACTCCCCGTTACATCCGGCATGATAAATATACTGACGGGCTTTTTCAGGAGAGCGGGCGGTTACTTGCAACAGGGCTTTATAGGGTTTGGAAGCCAAGGAAACTTCTTTACGAAGCAAGCAGAAATCCGGGGCTTCCCCTTCCCCGTTTTGTGCCCAAACAGCAGTAGGATTCCAGTTTTCTTTGGCGGTGAAAAAGACCTTGGGAGCAGAAAACCCGCTGATCGTCCCTTGTTCATCCACCGTTTGCACACAGCAAAGGTACATAGCATCTTCTTCCAGGGCATCACCCAAACCGTCAAGGGTAATCCCCGTGGTTTGGGTGGTGTTCAGCACACCCGAATCAAAACAATAGGATTCCTCCTGCATGGCTGCCAAAGATCTGGCAAAAACGAAACGGCATCCAACAGACTTCCCTTTTGCCAAAGTAAAGGAAAAAGAAAGAAAATCTTTGGAAACCGATAAAGGCTGAGATAATAAATTGATGGTGGTTAAAACAGGTTGTTTCGTATTCATAATCATTCGCTCCTCAACAAGCAATACTTATAATTTCAGTATACCACAATTTTCCTGTGGTTACAACACAAATCAAAGAAAATGCACCCTTTCGGTTTTCCCGAAAAGGTGCATACTTAAACTAATCTTCGTTAATTTCTTCCACGTGGCTTTGTTCTTCCTGTTCTTCTTTTTTAGAAAACTTGGGAACCAACCACAAAGCCCCAATGGCAACCACGCAAACCACAGCCAGTGCCAACAAAACGTACATGGTGGTATTGGAATTGTCCCCCAAGGGAAGAGCGGTTAAAAAGCGCATATCACAACATCCTTTCGGTGGGAAAATTTTCAGAAGTATTGAAATTTCACCCAAATCTTGTATAATAAGTATACATCAACTTACCATAAATTGCAATAGGGAGAAACCACCCATGAAAATAACAGGTATTATTGCAGAATATAACCCCTTCCACAACGGCCATGCCTATCAGATCAATGCCGCCAGAAAGGCAGGGGCAACCCATATTGTTTGCGTAATGTCCGGCAACTTCACCCAACGGGGAGACGTTGCCATTATGGATAAATTGGCAAGAACCCGCTGTGCCCTCTCGGCAGGGGCAGATTTGGTTTTGGAATTGCCTACGGTGTATTCCCTGTCCTCCGCCGCACATTTTGCCAGGGGAGCTGTGGAAATTTTGAGAAATACAGGGTGTGTGGATGCCCTGCATTTCGGCAGTGAATGTGGCAACATAGAAGAATTAAAATCGGTGGTATACGCCATTCGGGAACTGGAAGCCAAATATCTGGTGGATTACAAAACCAACACCGTTGCCGCCGCCCGCAGTGTGGCATTGGAAGAAGCGGGATACCAAACAGAAGCCCAACTGTTGCAATCCCCCAACAATCTGTTGGGGGTGGAATATATGTTGGCATTGCAAAACCGCTATTCCCATATTCAACCCGAAACCGTGGCAAGAACAGGCACAGGACACGACAGTTCTTTCACCACCGATACCATTTGTTCCGCCACTCAACTGCGGCACTTTTTAACCCATTCTAAAGGGGAAGCAACCGCTTTTTGGCCCCGGTCCTGTCAAGACATTTATCAGGAACTGGAAGAAGCGGGGCAAGCACCCATTACCCTTGCCAAATTAAATGTGCCCATTCTTTCCCGTTTGCGCATGGCAGAACCCCCTTACCTTGCCCAGATTGCAGGGGTTTGCGAGGGGTTGGAAAATCGTTTATATGGGGCCATTCGCACAGGAAAAACCCTGCAGGAAATTGCCGATATGGTGAAAACCAAACGGTATCCTCTTTCCAAAATTCGTCGTATTTTGCTGTGTGCCGCTTTAGGCATTACCGCCAAAGACGTGGAAACCGACCCTGCCTATTTGCGGGTATTGGGACAAACCCAGAAGGGCAACGAAATTTTGCGGGTGATGACCCAAACGGCAAAACTGCCTGTGATTGCACGGGCTTCTCATTTTGAAACCCTTTCCAAAGAAGGGAAACGACAATTCCGTTTGGAAAATCTGGCAACCGACCTTTACACCATGGCTTTTTCCCCCATGGGAGATTGCGGTACCGAACAAACCCGCAACATTTACAGTTACACCAAAGGGGGGATTTTGTAATGATTACCACCCTTTTATGGGACGTAGACGGCACCCTGCTTGATTTCAAAGCCGCCGAGAAAGCCGCCATTGCCGACTGCTTTGCCCGGTTCGGGTTGCCCCCTTACACCGAGGAAATGATTGCCCGTTATTCCGCCATTAACACCTATTATTGGGAACAGTTGGAACTGGGGACCATTGAAAAGCCCAAAATGTTGGTGCAACGGTTCGAGGATTTTTTCAAAGAATATAACGTTCCCTGCGACCCCCAAGCCTTTAACAAACTTTACCAGTCCCAGTTGGGGGAACACATTGTCTTTTTCCCTTACGCCATGGAAATCCTGGAAAAGTTCAAAAGCAGATACAAACAATATGCGGTGACCAATGGCACCGCCACTGCCCAACAGAAAAAACTGAACAAATCGGGGCTGATCAATATTTTTGACGGTATTTTTATTTCCGATCTATTGGGGATAGAAAAACCTGACCATGGCTTTTTTGAGAAGGTCTTCTCCGCCATCGGCAATCCCCCAAAGGAAGAGGTGCTGATCATCGGAGATTCCCTGACCGGGGATATCAAAGGGGGCAACAATGCCGGCATTGCCACCTGCTGGTTTAATCCCAAAGGTCTGCCGAGAAAAGAAGGAATTTCGGTGGATTTTGAAATAGCTTCCCTAAAAGAAATAGAAAGTATTTTATAACATATTGATAGACTTTTGAGAAAGGTGCAGGATGGCGTTTTCTTCTTTTAGAGCTCCCGCAAAAATGTAATTTTTGTGGGAAGCGGAGGAACAATGGAATGGACGGTATTTTCGCGTTCAGCGGAAATTCGGGAATGGAATTCGTGACGGAGCGGCGTATGTGATACTCCGAGCGCCAAAAAAAGGACAAATAGGCGCAAAAAATGGGTAAATTCGATATTCACCCATTTTTTCTTTGAATTCAAACTATCTATTGAATTGTTTTTGTATTTGACCTTTTGAAAGGCGCCTATGTTCCTGTGCCTTTATCAAAAGTCTGTTACAGGTTAAACTGTTCTCCGCAACCATAATTTTCGTAGACGTAGTCAATGTCTTTGTCCCCACGGCCGGACAAGCAAACCAGAATAGAGCCGGTTTGTTTTTCCTTGGCATATTTAATGGCATACGCCAAAGCATGGGAACTTTCAATGGCAGGGATAATGCCTTCGTATCGGCAAAGCAGGAAGAAGGCTTCCATGGCTTCTTCGTCGGAAGCGGTAACGTAATTCACGCGACCTGCATCCCGAAGGTAAGCGTGTTCGGGCCCAACCCCGGGGTAATCCAAGCCACTGGCAATGGAGTAAACAGGAAGGGGTTCGCCTTTTTCGTCTTGCAACAAATAACTTTCAAAGCCGTGAAGTTTACCCTTTGAACCAAATTGCATGGTAGCGGCATGGTCGCCAACGTTGGTGCCTCTGCCCAAGGGTTCTACCCCGTAAATTTCTACAGGGTCACCCAGGAAGGGAGTGAACATGCCAAGGGAGTTGGAACCGCCCCCAACACAAGCACAAATGGCATCGGGCATAATGCCGGTCATTTCCAAAAATTGTTCTCTGGCTTCCACCCCGATCACCGATTGGAAATCCCGAACCATTTTGGGGAACGGATGGGGCCCTAAAGCAGAGCCGATGCAATAAATGGCATGGTCATATTCTTTCAAATAGGCTTCGAAAGCGGCGTCTACGGCTTCTTTCAAGGTTTTTAAGCCGTGAGTAACGGGAATTACGTTGGCACCCAGCATTTTCATACGAATGACGTTGGGGTGTTGTTTGGCAATGTCCACTTCCCCCATGTAAACGTCACATTCCATGCCAAAATACGCGGCGGCAGTGGCAATGGCAACCCCGTGTTGCCCTGCCCCGGTTTCTGCAATGAGTTTTTTCTTGCCCATATATTTGGCAAGCAACCCTTCACCCATGCAGTGGTTAAGTTTATGAGCACCGGTATGGTTCAGATCTTCCCGTTTTAAATAGATCTGGCAGTTGCCGAACAATTTGGAAAGCCGTTCACAATGGTACACAGGAGTGGGTCTGCCCTGGAATTCTTTCCGAATCCGACGAAGTTCGTTAATAAACTGTGCCGAATGGCAAATAGCTTCGTAAGAATCGCTGGCTTCTTTAAATGCGGGTTCCAATTCGGGGGGCAAAAAAGCACCGCCGAATTCACCGAAATATCCGTTTTTATCGGGAAACTGTTTTAAATAGGTTGTAAAATCTTTATAATCCATCACAAATTCTCCTTAAAATATTTTGAATATATTCTTATAATTTGTGTTACGCCATCGTGGAAGGCCCATCAACAATCCTCTCCTATCATACAAAAACTCCTGCCCCATAGTTGGGACAGGAGTAGGATTCCTGCGGTACCACCCAAATTCACCCCATACAGGATGCTCTCAAACAGTGTACGATCATACACCTGCCGCTGTAACGTGCGGCTCACGGCGCCCCTACTAATGAAACTCACGTTGGGTTTGCCCTCGAAAGTCCATTCACAAAATGCCCAATACCGCAATTCCACCGCCTGCGGCTCTCTGAAAAAGGGAGAATTTTGCTACTTCTCTTCCTCATCGGTTTCTTTTTTCTTATTATATGCCCGTTAAAAGGGCTTGTCAAGTGTTTTTTTGTCACCGGTTGTCCCCTTTTCTCATAAAGTAATAAGGGGACATGTTCCCCGGAAAGGAGTATCAACATGATTCAAACCTACGATGTAAGCCCACGGCAAACCGCCACGCCCTCTCCCCTGCCGGAGGACCTGAGTCTTGCCATTGCTTACGTGGTTTTTCAACAAACCTGCGATATGGTGTCATCGGAAGAAGGATTCCACCGGGGCACCATTTTCCCTGAACTTTATAAGCCTTGGACCGGTAAACGGGGTGTTATGTTTTGAATAGTCGTGAAGCCCTACTCAAAAGAATTTCGGTAGCCCGTTTTGCCGCTTGGGAATTGCATATTTATCTGGATACTCATCCTCACGACAAACGTGCACTACGTTCCTTCAAACAATACGAAGAAAAGGCCGACGCCCTGACTGCAGAATTCGAGGAAAAATACGGACCTCTCACCTCGGGAGACCTGTATGGCGATAGCAGTTGGCAATGGATCAACAATCCCTGGCCTTGGGAAAAACAGGAGGATGACGCCTGATGTTTATGTATGAAAAACGACTGCAATATCCCGTTAAGATCAAAACCCCTAACCCCAAACTGGCAAAAGCCATTATCACCCAATACGGCGGACCTCACGGTGAATTGGGTGCTTCCTTGCGGTATTTGAGCCAACGCTTTTCTATGCCCTATCCCGAAGTAAAAGCCGTTCTGACGGACATCGGCACTGAGGAACTTGGGCACTTGGAAATGGTAGGTACCATTGTGTACCAACTCACACGCAACTTAACCCCCGAGCAGATCAAAGCGGCAGGATTCGACGATTACTTTGTGGACCACACCACCGGGGTATACCCCGTGGCAGCCTCCGGCGCCCCCTTCTCCGCCAATACTATTGCGGTCACCGGCGATCCCCTTGCCGACCTCCACGAAGACCTTGCAGCAGATGCCACGACCGCCAAAGAACAACCACAGTTTCAAAAACTCCGAAAGCCCGCATAAACACTGGGTTTTTGCCACTTTGAGACTTTTCGCAAAAACGGCATACCTGCAACCATATAAGAACAACTTGGCCTTATTTTACACTAATTTTTACAAAATTCACGATAGGACAAGCTGTTTCCAAGGAAAATAAACGTACATAAAATCAGGCACGAGAGGTCAAAATCTCGTGCCTGGTTTTACACATAATATAAGGATTTAGTTTTCACCCTCTTCGGTCACAGAGCGTTCTGCCCTGCGCATAAAACGTTCTGAAAGATGAAGAATGGTAATTTCTTCAGTCTCGCCTTCGGTTCTATGAAAGAGAACGATTTTAGAAAAATATTCTCGTTTGATTCTCAAAGCATCCTTTCGCTGTTTGCCTACAGAGTGCTCCCAATCGTTGTATAGCTCTTTAGGCAGTTCAAAATAATAAACTGTTCCATGATCATTAAGTACCCAAGTACTATCATTTTCACTATACCAATGAATTGTGCAACCATCATCTTGCATTTCACCATTATAATTCCGTGCGTGCTCTTGTCCACCATGCAGAAGAAAAATAATGGTTCCATCCTCTAACAGACCAATTGTGATTTGCTGTGCAATCCTTTCAACTTCCTCAATATATGTACGCCACTCATTACAATCAAAGCGATCTATACGGACTCTCTGTTCCGGATGCAGCATTGCATCACTTATATGCGAACCGATTTGTCGTCCTATCTCATCGTTCCTTTTTGCTATATCGTCCAATTCAGAAATTGCCTGTCTTACATCTGCAAACATAGCACTTTGTGCAAAAGATATTAGCGGAATTCTATGCGCTTTTGCAAAGGGGTATGCTGTAGATTTATATCCATCAATAGATGCAACAGCAACTTGATACACATACCTTTTCATATCATAGAATTTTGGTTTGCTACTACGATTACTTTTTCTGTTTTTTAGGATATCCTCCGTAACAATTTCAAAGTTATTGATATCATCACGAAGCCCTAACGCATTGCGAATCTGTGGCAATCCTATTGAATCGTTATAACACTTGCATTCAACGAGTAAGCGTGTAGGATAGTAAAAAGGTGTCTGAATTGGTGGGGACAGAAGAACATCGGCATTATGAGGCTGCCCAGCTCCCTGCACCATTAATCCAGGCCCACCTTTATATACTAATAAATTATCTGGTGTTACCGGTTTAAATCCGCAGGAAACCAATAATCTATATACAAAATACTCGAACAGTTTTCCTTTTATTGATGCCATGATAGCCCTCCTTTATCTTTTGGTGAATTGTAATGATTTAATCATTCATCAGTTGCAACCCGATAGTCAATTTCACGCTCATTTAGATATTGTTTTACGATTTCCAAAACTCCTTTGCAACCTGTACAACCGATAATATCGTATAGTTGTTTTCCCTCTGTTGTAAAAGAATAAATGCCTAGAGGAAAACTACTATCACTTTGAGGAATTAAATAATACTCTTTAAAATCTTCTGTGTGATATATCAGAGTTAGACCGCATTCATTGTCAGGAACCCTTTGTACCAACCCCAAATTCTCCAGACTATTCAACTCACCCGTATTCATCGTTAAATCAATAGCTAAGTTTTTATAATCGGAGAAACCTGCATTATCAAGCCACTTTTCTGTTTTCCTCATGAAATCGAAGCTATTGATATGAAATCCATCCGGTATTAAAACAGCATCAGTATCATAACTAGTGGTAAACATACCCTTACGCTCAAATACATAATAAGAGAAGGTTTTGAATGAACGTGCACTATGTACATCCATTATTGATATGATGTGCATCAGTTTTCTGCTGATTGAACCGGGGCGATTAAACTCTCCAGCTAACAATCGTGCCCATATTAGCTGCATACTTTTATTGGATACTTTTTCTGCTTTATCAAAGAAAAAATGTAACCAGTCATCGTCTACATCTGTCTCTTTTGTACAACCTGTGAATTGTTTTTTCGCTTCTTCATAAATCGTCTTTGAATTCCCATATTCACGAGTAAACTTTCTTGAATTATAGATTAATGAAAGTTGCTGTTCTGGCGTCAATTCGTCGTTGTCTTTTATTAATGTCAGAAGAAACTGTCTGGCCTCTTCTTTAGGAGTATTGAACCAATTTATAACGCCGTTAACTTTATCGATAGTTTTTTCAGAGACTGAGGCAATTTTCTCTACATCAGCCATATTTATACCTCCCCTTTTATATTGAGATCAGTTACATCCTGTAGTAACAATAGCATAATTGCAGCTATGGTATTTGCGTCATCTATAACATGTGATACATTGTCTCGTTTCTTGATGCAATCAAGAATATTATTTCGGTAGCCATAGAAAATCTTAATACAATTTAACCATTCTGCCTTTTCGTCTTCAATGTTCACATGTAGATTTTCAATTAGCGGAATGATTCTTTCAAACTCATTCCATGAAGTATCAATATTCTCACATAGAGATGAAGAATATGTCTCCCATCCATTCTCGCATATTGCACTAGTAACATTATCCAAGACAAGTGTATATTGTTCGAGCAACGTTCTAATAGTACCAACACATTTCATTCCACTGTTCCATACAGACAAATTTGAAATCTGTTTTATACCAAGCGTTTCATAAAGTGAAGGAGACAATTCACACGGAAGCATCGAATCCGATATATGTTCTGTATCGGTATCTAGCAACTTGTAAAACGGGATAGAAAAGCCTACGCCTAGAGGAACACCATTGATAGTCGGCAAATACGCTATCGTAATATTTTTCGTTTCGACAAACCACCTATTACTTGAAAAAGGAATTGCATCTTCAAATATTTTACGCATTTCCAGTACAATTCTAGAATACTCACCCTCTAAGGTATTATCATTTGTGGAAAAGTCAAATTCACTAATAACATAAGCTTGATCTTGCACTACACTTAGCGAGCAGCCCGCTGTTAATGCTGCATTTGCAAGCGTTTGGGTAAAATAGTTCTGTCCCTTTCTGTATTTTTGTCTTGCATCGTATGCAATTGATAGTCCTCTTATCGGATTATTAAGTACATAATTCCATACATTAACTAGCGTAAGTAAATTTTCAGTTTCCTGAATAGCAAAATCTACAGGAAGCGTACTATATTGAGAAAACAAGTGGTCATATTCAGCTGTAAAAGTAGCCAGATTTTTAGCGGCACTATGCAAATTATATAGTGACAGACGACCATTTTTGTTAGTATCTATTGGTTGATACTTTAAACGCAAGACTAAAATATCAGAAAATTGATTATAAAAGTTTTCAAGCGATGAAAAAGTCTCACTTAAGCTTTTTCGAAATGTCTTATACTTATCGAATGAAGTAAACTGAACTATAGATTCTACTTTTTCACTAGGTTCTTTTTGCATGCTCTCCGTATACAAGCAATAAGGATCAACAGCAGATGTAGGTAAACGATTTTCAGCAAAAAAGAATTTCTTGAAAGCGGCAACGCCAGTAACTACCTTTTCCCAGTTCTCTTTGCCTAATTTTTTCTTTCGATAGCAACCATCTAAAGATTTGATTGTTGCAGAAACTAAATTGTTAGATATTATTCTAAGACTATCAATTTCCGATATATAGTCATTCCATGACAACGGACGGAGACTAAAATCAATACGAGTTTTCACCCATGAATTAACTTCTGAAATCCAACCATTATGACGTTTTTCTTTTGAAATATGTATCTTATAATCAAGAGGAGCTATTCCAAGATCCTTCAAAAGATCGACACCCAAAAGTTCTATATCAATATAGTCAACCTGCGGGTACAATTGCTTGAGAATATCAAGCATTCGTATTCGCCAATATTGATTTATGTTCTTCGTATTTTCAGGAGCGGTATTTTGCCCCACCGAGGGAGGAACAAATTTACATGCGATTTCTTCATCAGAAATTTCATATGTGATTACTTGTAAATCATTTATGATCATTTGCTCAAGGAGCGTCCTTAACTTTTCGTAGTACTCTATAAGCGATGAATGTTCATATAATCCTCGTACGGCATCTGCGCCTGCCTGCAGATCAACATTAATTAAGTTATCTATCAATTCATCCGATGTAAATGCGAGAGACACCGAAACTTGACGCTTAGATAACCAAAACAATGAGTATCCAAACATAGACCATTCGTAGTCGACTTTTGGAATAGTAGTAGGATAACGACTCTTATTTATAAAAATATCGGTTGCCTCATAATCAATAATGAGTGACGTTAAAGAGTCTTTAACTTTCTGGATAGCGGATTTCATTGCATCCTTGTCTACAATGATCGATAAATCAAGCATTCCTTCGGCAATTAGTTCGTTAGGTCTATCTATACCTGTTAGATCGAGCGGTAAAAAACACAACCATCCTTTGCCGCGTTCTTCAATCACATCATTAATTACGTTACAATTCGACTCTACATATCTCTTAGCGTCTAACCATAACATTACTTTAATTACATCGCCATAAGCTAACCAATTCGAAAATTCCAAATTCGCAATGCGTTCTATCATATTCTTTGAATACGGATGGTTAGTAAAATAATCCAACAATAAGATTTTAACATTTTCTGACTTTACACATTTTAGTGCCGATATAATTAATTGATTAGAATAATCACCATTTTTTTGACAAATTAAATCATAAATGATTCGTGCTCTAACGGGATGGAGCGTTTCAATATATAGTCCATCATCCGAAATTTTAAGTAAATACTCATCGCTAAAACGTTTGAGAGCGGAATGCATAGTATCGCAATTCAGTAATGTTTTAGTCTTGTCATAAGATATAGAACAACCTAATTTACCCGAAAAACAAGCAAGATTCAATATATCA
This sequence comes from Acutalibacteraceae bacterium, assembly GCA_045593325.1. Taxonomy (GTDB): domain Bacteria; phylum Bacillota; class Clostridia; order Oscillospirales; family Acutalibacteraceae; genus UMGS1484. Next base: position 51,818 of record JAZNWL010000046.1, read on the forward strand.
AACCACGAATCTGGAGTTTGCTCCAGTAAAAGGTTATCTATTTGTTGATTCAGGCGTTCTGTAAGGGACTGATTTTTTGTCAACCAATAAACGAATTCAATCAAAGGACCATGGCTTCCAAAACTGCTCCACGCCTCATCAAAACTTCTCAATTCAGAATGAGGACATGATGCTGTGTATTTGTCATAAATATTTCTTGCCTCATCTTCGGTTAACAACAATTCGATAATATCATAATTAATAGATTTACCATTGATGCGCGTCATATTAAAATCTTCGTCGCGGATTGAAATCAGAACAGGGATAGACAGCCCACGCGCTTGTATTTCTTGCAATAACATTGACCACTGGTGCTCTCCAGGAATTACATCAATGTAAATAATGATATTATTACTGTGTTTTGCCAGCCCAATAAGCGCAGACACAAGATTCTCTGCTTGAGCTTGCGAAGAAACTGAACGCACACAAAATACAAATTCTTCCGGATAATTATCAATTAGATATCGGTAGCAAAGAGTGGATTTTCCTTGACCCGAAACGCCTTTGACAAGAGCAACCCCATTGTTTTGGATAACACTATCAATTCTTTCTAACCATGTATCTCTTCTAAAATCCAACCCCATTCTTATGTATGTCGGGTGTGAGGATACGCCTTCAGCGAACTCGTTTTCCAATTCCAGTTGCTCTCTATTTAGAACAAACTCATCTAGACGTACAAGCGACTTTCCATACTCTTTAAAATATCCGTCTATACTTGTAATATCGGTTGCAATTTTATGCAGAGTATCTTGCCACAACAACAAACTGGTGAATCCTTTCGATTTAGAAAGATTCGAAACATATTGGACCAATAACGCTTGTACTAAATCAGGAGCGCTCATGGCAGGAACGTATGTTGAAATTTGTTCTTTAATACCTTGTTCTAACTGATTAATAGTGACTTTTTCAAATACCAATGCTTCTACAAACCAAATAGCATTTTCTTTGGATAAACCGTGATTGTTAACGAGTTTTTGAATCAATTGTTCTTTTACTCCGTCAACATTATTTCTCAATCCTAATAGTTCTGCTCCTAAATTGCCAAAATACACCACTTTAACGCAATTAAAATCTTTGTCTGATGTATGAAATGAACACATCCTGTTGAAGAAACCTTCACCGTTTCTTGACGTTTTGGTTGAAGCAAGGCTTGATAGCGTTAAATCGGAGGAAATATTTTTAACTTGAACTGCTTCAATAATTTTATCTCCGTATTTTACAACCAAGTCCTCTATGTCTTCTGGATAGAACTGATATCCGTCGGTGTCACAAATGACTCTGGAAGCAATATAAAGCGTTTGAGAAGAGAAACCCTTCCAAGCAGCTTGTGCTCCAATATCTGATTTTTTAAAAGAATAGTTCATTTGTGTCACCTCGGATTATATTTCTCTTGTTACAGATCTTTCATAATATCCACAAAATCATCTACGGTATAAGCACCATCAAGATTCACGTGGTCAAAGACCATAAAGTATCTGTAGTTGCCGCCGCTTTGTGCTGCCCAATGACGACCAAGCTTCAGCTTCGTCTTACTGTCGCTGTTGTCACGATCGTCGCCCTTAGTCTCAATCATAACAATTTTACCCGATTTGGTTTTCACAACAAAATCAGGATAATGATTGATAAAGCCGTTGATCCTAAAGCCCTTTCGGTCAATGATACGATGCCACCATTGAATATTTTTAAGTCCCACTACATAGTCAAGAACTCTTGATTCAAAGTTGTTCATATCGTTCTTTTCGGCCTCATAGAGCGAATAAGGAATGGAATCTGTGGTATCAGCAGGGGTAATTACCGGCGGGAATTCATAATTCTCTCGACACACCACCTTGCCGCTATCAAGCCATCTGTAGAATTGTTGCTCTCTATATGCATCTTCCAAGGCTTCGATTTTCTGCTGAATCTTTTTGGCATATACGGGGATAGCTGTTTCCATTGCAGCAATCTCATCTTCCGTCATATTCTCAACAATTCTATGAACATACGCATTGATATCGCTTGTTGCATAACGGTTATTTTTGTTGAGCTGACCGCAGATCATAGCTGTGCAACTTTTGATTTTTGCTTCAGGAGGCAGTTGTGCTAAGTAATCGCGCAGATATTCGCTTTCCTCTTTAGATGCTCTCTTATACTTAGGAACGGCATCGCCTTGCTCCTGTAGATCAACACGATACATCTCTCCGGTTGCCAGTTCAAAGCTGATCTGGGCATCCTGACCGCTTAGTGTAAAGCCTTCAGAAAGGTTTTCGGGCTCAAGCAACTCGTACTCATCACCGAACAAATCGGGAGTCGTTTGAATAAAGAACTGAGGAATACGTAAATCGGCTACCGACTCCTTATAGCAAGCTTGTACGGCATTTTGTTTAAGCATATCGCCCAGTTCACCTCCCGTAAATCCGAAATCATCGTTACTTTCTACTTCTGTGTTATATTGCTGTGTTTGTGTAGCTGCCTGCTGAATCATATCTGCGACTTGTGCACTCGGGTTTTCAGCCGTTGTTTCAATGTGTGTTCTAACCTCTTCAACAGAAATATCGGTAAAATCATCTTCCTGTTTACTTACCATCGGCATTTCAAGCTGTTCACCCGGAGTCTGAGGAACAACGGGCGTGATCGGCTGAACCTCACTGGTAAACTCACCGACTCTGTAATCCTTGCGACTGAATCCTGCCTTATTAAGACCGGTCACAATGTTCTCCAATGTATTTCTGAAATCATTGGAGCAAGTCAATACATAAGAGGTGTTGAGCAACGATGCAGAATGTGTCTTCGCATAAGGCTGACGCAAAATACGTCCAACGATCTGCTCAACATCGACAGTAGAGGTCTTATTGGCAAGAGAAGCAAGAATATACGCAAAGGGACAATCCCAACCTTCTTTAAGCGCATTAACCGTAATAATATAACGAATTTTGCAGTCCTTGCTCATCAGGTCAACATTTCTGATATCGTCCACTTCCGAGGTTTTGATAGCAATCTCTTCTTCGGGAATACCAATATCTATTAGAGTTTGTTTGATCTTCTGATAGGTATCCGTTTCTTTACCTTTCAGATTAGGCTGAGCTTGGAACAGGACAATGGGACGAATGTATTCACCGCCAGCATCCTCTTGCGCTTTGGCCTGCAATTCGATGCTACCACGCAGTTGAATAGCGTCCTGTATCACGCTCTGACGAGTTGTGCGGTTATATACAACAACAGGAAGCTTAACCATGTGTTCCTTTTTAAGTTCTCTTGCGTCCACATAGCAAAGAATATTACTATTCTTTCGCGGTGTAGCGGTCAGATCCAACACGAAAGATGGATTGAGTCTGTTCAGCATTTCAACACTCAAATCAGAACCGGCATTATGGCTTTCATCCACAATAGTAACAGGAGACAACTGACGCAACACCTGGATGAGTGCTGTATCAGGTGTATCAGCTAAGAGAGTTTCTTTGTCGTTGAAATATTCAGCAAAACGCAAAAGATTCCCGTTTTCCTGATATACCTTACGAACGTCCTTCTTTTTGCTGTCGATACGCAGAGAACCATAACTTAAAATGCAGACAGTAAGCATTTCTCTAACGGTATCAGGAGAAAAATTGTGTCCGTTCAACAATTGTTCTTTCGTATATACACCTACACGGCCTGCAAAATCCGCTTCTAATTTTTGGCGGTACGGATGATTGATATCCGAAAGAGTCTTGATCGTCTGATTAAGAATAGGATCAGACGGAACAAGCCAAACGACCACCTTGGGCTTGTCCTTCGGCATTTCATCAAAGATACGTTTAACCGAAGAACACGCCATAAATGTTTTTCCACCGCCGGTGGGTACTTTCATACAAACGTGCGGCACACCCTTGATAGCATTATTATATGTAGGCACTCCGCCAAGACCTACGCCGATATCCTGACGACGCCAGTATTCTTCCCACGCAGCAAAGAGGTTCGCCGTATTGTTTACGCAATCCATATAGGAAGATAGATTGCGCATAACGCTTTTTTGATAGTTCTTTAATTCCATAGTTCCGCCTCCTTACAGTTTGGTGATATCACGCGGAATTTTTTTAAATGTGATGTGATATTTTTCAAGTTCTGCATCAGACAATGTACACAGATCTGCATAAATAACATAACTGTCCGCCTTTGTCTTAATTGTATGCAAAAAAACTCTGCTCAAGGTGGTGACATTCTCTTTGTCATAGTAGAAGTAATACGCCGTAGTAATGTGAGTGCCAAGATAGTAGGGTTCATCATCTTTGAAAGGTGCAAGGCGTGATTTTGTCTCCGTGAAATAAACATATTCACGGATTTTATCAACACCAACCGTTTCATTCAGTTCATCACCATTCATCAGTGTGTCGCCTAATTCATAGTAACTGAAGTTGCCGCCAGTGCCTGATACAAATGTTTTGCCCGACTGATAACCATCTATGGTCTTTCGTACACGTTCTGCAGTTTTTGTCTCGGCATACTCCAACATTTCAATCAAAATGAATTTTCTCGCTCCTTTATCTTTGTTCAATTTAAGAACCGCGTGAGCTGTTGAGCCAGAGCCTGCAAAACTGTCCAAAATGATATCGCCTTGGTTAGTAACCATTTCAATTAATTGTGCAAGAATTTCTGGATCTTTGGGAAAATCAAAACTGCCCTTTCCTAGCATTTGATCAACCATAGCAGATGCACCGCGACCATCTCTGTAAAAGACGCTTGAAAAAGGTTCTTTATCGACATCTTTGAGATAACTTTTACGGCACGGGATAGTTTCGTGCGTCTCACCGAAATGAATCCTTGGAGGATTCTCTGCAAGGGCAGCTTTGGTATGTTCTTCATCCCATCTCCATCCAGTTGCTGGTTTTTTACAAGGCATTCCCGTAATGGGATGAATAATATCATATCTAGGACGGTTTTCTCGGCCGTCATTGGGACCCGCAAAATTATCAGGAAAATACAAGCCACGATCATCAGAAAAACAATAATGTTTTTGATTTCTGCATGGTGAATCAGTGGGAAGAGATTTATACCACTTCTTCATTTCTTTCTGTATGGTTAAATGATCCTGTCCATACTTGTTGCGCAACGCATCATAATGTGAGAATATCTCACCTAGACCTTGTTTTTCTCTACGCCACATCACCTTGTTTGCAGTCATCTCAGCTTTATTTGCAACATAAATAACAATGTATTCATGTGCTACAGAAATCAATTTAGCGTCTCCCTTTTTTGAACCTTGCCAAACACAAGTTGCGACAAAATTATTCGCACCAAATACTTCATCGCACAGCAATCTCAAGTTGTATAATTCATTGTCATCAATGCTTATAAGGATAACGCCATCTTTAGATAATAGTTTTTGAAGTAATTTTAAGCGGGGATACATCATGCACAACCATTTGTCGTGACGAGACAAATCTTCACCCTCCTTACCAACAACTTCACCGAGCCACTTCTTAATATTGGGATCATTGACGTTATCGTTGTATACCCAGTTTTCATTACCAGTATTGTACGGAGGATCTATGTAGATACACTTAATACGACCTTCGTATTGAGGCAACAACGATTTGAGTGCAGAAAGATTATCACCATGAATAATCATGTTTTCACTGCCATTATCCTCGGTATGTTTTCCATTTTCATCATAACTATATTGACGCTCCAAAACACGGTAAGGAACATCCAAATGATGATTGATAACTTTATCTTTTCCAATCCAATCAAGCGTTGGCATAGTTATTTATCCTCCTCGTCTTTCTCGGTGTGTCCATAGGCACTCATCAGTACAAGAACGGTATAGTAGTACATATCTTCTTGTGACTGAATTCGATATTCATCAAACGGAATTCCTCGCCATTCATCATTATTAGGAATGATATTGTGAGCCAACATTGCTATACAACCACTAATTATCATTCTCATTACCCAAAAAGTTACATCACTCTCTTGTCTAGAGTTTGCAATGCTATTCCATACAACATCAATTGGAGCAGGTTCGTTTTTGCTGTTTTCATCATCTTGTTCAAGCACATACAAATACTCATCCATATATAATGTAAGATCATGCTTTGTATTAAAAGACTTTTGTATTGACGTTAATAACGGTGTCTCAAAACAAGATGGATTAATATCATTTATGGGATACTGTGAGTAATATTGAAAACCTCTATGAAAATACTTTGCTCCATCATATAGAAACTCACTTGTTCCTAAACCACAACGCTTTATATCATTACGATATTTTTCCACGAACTCGCCAATCGCACTAAAAGAAATATTACTAACAGAAGCAGTATTCGTCTGCTTAAGGATTTCCTTTTGAAGTTCGGAACTGCACATATTGAATCGAGTGTAGATATTCCTCGCGTGTCTGTGATTGGGGTATAGCATAGAAGCTATCTGACAAAGCGGTAAAAAATCCAATTCGCCTTCGTTGTCAATGATAAACATTTTTGCTGTATCTCGAACACTTTTTTCTTGCGCTTTTTTCTCATATTCTTCTCTTTCTTTTTCGTGGTGTCTTTGCAACCAATATATCGCCAGAGAGACAAAAATTGTTGCAATCAAAGAAAGTCCGCCTATAATTATTTGAATGAAATCTGCAATAGGAATTCCCCAGATCATACCATTTTGTCCTTCCTGAATCATAATTCTTCCGTTTTGAAGGTCGTATAACCTTCATAGTAGTAGCTGTGGTCGATACCTTTCATATAGACTTCACGGCTATTGATGTCATCAGTTAGGGCAGCCTTCAGAATATGCTTGATTTCAATATCCTTGATAGGGCTGCGCTCCATTGCAAGCAGGTAGTCCTCTTTATCCACCTTGCTCCAATCGACCACTTTGCCGATTTCCTTTTTGAATATGCAATCCAGCCAGATGCGGGTGCTTCTACCATTGCCCTCACGGAAGGGGTGGGCGATATTCATTTCCACGTACTTTTCCACGATTTCATCAAAAGTGGACTGGGGCATCTTGTCGATATTGGCAAGCGCCGCTTCAAGGTACATAAGCGGAGCGAAACGGAAGTTGCCCTTTGCGATATTCACGGTGCGAAGCTCGCCGGCAAAGTCGTAGATCTCGTCAAAGAGGTATTTATGAATAGCTTTTAGCGAAGCGAATGTTCCTACTTCAAAGTTGTCCAGCAAGCCGTTTTCAAACAACTCTACGGCCTTTTTCTTGCTGATCCGTTCCTCCGCTTCTGCGAGCTCGGGAGAGCTGATAATGCCAAGTTTGTTTTCAAGTGCCATATTATTTGTCCCCCTTTGCTTCATCGGGGACGAACTCCATAATGTCGTCCACATTGCAACCAAGGGCAGCGCAAACTTTGCCCAGGGTGTCCACCTGAACAGATTCGTTTCTTCCCATCTTCGCCATAGCGTTGGAAGTGATGCCCGATAGCTTAACAAGCTCGGTCTTTTTAAGTCCTCTATCAATAAGTAATTTCCACAATTTATTGTAACTGATAGCCATAGGAAACCTCCGAAGGTTAGTATATACAGATATTATACCACAATTTGCGGATATTTTCAATTATTTTTCAATGGTTTTCAAAATAAAATTGAGTTTTTCAAGTTTCAGGCGCATTAATAACTTTTCCTTAATAAAAAAAGACGTTGCAACGAAGCAACGTCTTTGTTGATTTAATGACAACCGTGGGAACCGCAGTTACTGCCGCAGCCGTGGGAACCACAGGTGTGTCCTTCACCGTGGTGATGGTCGTGGTGGTCACACTTGGCTTCGGGGTCATAGTTTAAATTGTTTACAAGGAAAGCCTCCACTGCCTCGTCTGCATTACCGTGGACACCGCCAAAGAGCTTGATACCTGCCTGGGCAAGTGCTATCTGTGCACCGCCGCCGATGCCGCCGCAAATAAGGACGTCTGCATTCAGTGCAGAAAGAAGTCCTGCTAATGCGCCGTGGCCGCTACCGTTGGTATCCACTACTTCTGCATTTACGATTTTGCCATCCTCTACTTCGTAGAGCTTAAACTGTGCGGTATGACCGAAGTGCTGAAAGATCTGTCCATTTTCATAGGTTACTGCAATTTTCATTGTATCTTCTCCATTTCTACATTTTTAAGTGATTTTTTGAATTGAACGGCAAAGAGGATTGCCGTAAAGGTTACTGCTATAATATCTGCCACCGGCTCGGCAAGGTAAACGCCCATGGTCTTATCCTGCACAAGATTGGGAATCAAATAAATAAACGGGAGAAGCAGAACAAATTTACGCACGATGGCAACGATGATGGAGCAAGGTGCGTTGCCGGTGGAAACAAAGGTCATTTGGCAAGCGATCTGAATACCGAAAATACACATCACACCACAGTAGATCCGCAGAGCGTTTGCGGTAAAGTCGATCAACTCTTTATCAGGTGTAAAGATCCCTGCAAACACCTGAGGGAACAGCATAATGGCACCCCAGATAACAAAGGAATAGACAACACAGGAGGTCAAAAGCAGTCTAAAGGTCTTCTTTACACGGTCGGTATTCTTCGCACCGTAGTTATAGCTGGATATAGGCTGTGCGCCCTGAGCGATGCCCTGCATAGGCAGCATAGCGAACTGCATCACACTGGTGAGGATGGTCATTGCCCCCACGGCAATGTCGCCGCCGTATTTCAGAAGTGAGGAATTGAAGCAAACCGAGATCACACTTTCACTACTTTGCATAATAAACGCAGAAAGTCCCAACGCAACACACGGGAAGACAAACTTTCCGTTAATACGCATATTCTTCCGTTGGAGCTTAAGATAGGTCTTCTTTCCACGCAGGAAGCTGAGCACCCACACACAAGAGATTGCCTGAGACATGATGGTAGCCAGTGCCGCACCCCTTACACCAAGGTTACAGCCGAAAATAAAAATGGGGTCAAGAATAATATTGCTGACCGCACCGATGAGCACCGTCATCATACCAACCTTAGCAAAGCCCTGGGCGGTGATAAATGCGCCCATACCGAGGGTAAGCTGAACAAAGATCGTACCGATGGCGTAAATATTCATATAGTCGGTGGCATAACCGATGGTATTCTTGCTTGCGCCGAACACCAAAAGCAGATCCTCGTTCCAGATCAGCAATACAGCGGTCAGAATTGCGGAGAGGATGAGCTGAAGGGTAAAACAGCCGCCCAAGATCTTTTCGGCAGATTGGTTATCGCCCTTTCCCATATAGATGGATGCCCTTGGTGCACCACCGGAGCTGATGAGAGCCGCAAAAGCGGATATGATCATAATGATGGGCATACATACGCCAACGCCCGTCAGCGCCAGACTGCCGTCCCCGGGCATATGACCGATATAAATGCGATCAACGATATTGTAAAGCATATTAATAAGCTGAGCAACCACCGTGGGAAGCGCAAGCTTAAACAGCAACTTTCCGATGGGTGCAGTGCCCAGCATCTCTTTGTTGTCGTTCATAGTATCATTCCTTGCCGTTTGTGTTTCATAATCATTAGAAGATTATACTCCATAATTGTGAACATTTCAATTACTTTTCAGCATCTCTGTGCTAATAGGAAATTACCGACCGAACTTCGAATAAAATGGAAAACCGACTAATCCAAAGCGACACCTTAGATTAGCCGGTTTATGATTTTGGTTCTAAACATTAAGAATTAACCGAGTAATCCTTTTTGAAGCCGTGTGCTCCGAAAATTTGCCATTGTCCAACTCCGAGACGTTGCATCACTGCCTTGCGTTCCTCGGCACACAACTTGGGATCGGTATCTACGGATGTCATCAGAATCGGAGCATACTGATTATACTCAGCTTGCTCTTTCGTTAAACCGTGAACATTGATATAAATATCTCCCGTCAAAGCAA
>JAZNWL010000047.1:0-45091 GCA_045593325.1 Acutalibacteraceae bacterium
AGCTGGGGCAACAACAACCGATACGCTTCCCGAATTACCCGCCGCGCCCTGTTTCTGGCAACGGCATTTCCGATTTTCTTGGAAGTGGTAATTCCCACACGGCAAGAACCCACGCGATTTTTTGAAACGTAGGTCACCAATGCGGGATGCACCTTGGATTTCCCCCGACCGTACAGCCGACGAAAATCTTTATTTTGGTTTAAAACTGCCGGTTTTGTCAATTTCTGACGCTCCTGTTTTTCATAGTGTGCAACGAAAATTATGCACTCAGTACCTTGCGGCCACGTGCTCTGCGACGGGCAAGAACTTTACGGCCGTTAGCGGTGCTCATTCTGGCACGGAAACCGTGAACACGGCTACGATGACGTTTTTTAGGTTGGTATGTTCTAAGCATGAAAAACACTCCTTTCAAAGTTTTAAAACACGTTTTTAAATTACAAGCTTTAGTTATGGCATATCCGCCCAACATACAGCATTGATTTTCTTATTATAAGGGAAAAGGCAGGGGTTTGTCAATATGAATTTACAAAAAGTTGTCCCCTTTTTTTATTTTGACAGGGTGAACACCGGCTCAATGGTACATTCGGCATCGTTAATTCTCACGAAAAACAAACTTCCCGCTTTATCGTGGAAATACAAATCCCCGTCCACCGAATACAAATCGGTAAGGTCTGCCACTTTGGTAAGCAAAACATCCTCTTCTTCGGCGTGCTGAATGGTTTGCAGTTTCCGCACCCGCAGTTCTCCGTTGGTCCAATAATACAGACATCCCCGGTTTTCACTGTTCACGTTATAGGTGAAAACGTCGGCGGTCAAGCCCCCGTAGGTGGTGCCGTCATTCTGCTTGGCTTCCACCGATTTCACCTGCAAAACCTTGCCTTCATCACAATAATACAAGTTGGCCAAAGTATACAGCATACGGGTGATATTGGTACCTTCGCAAAGCACGGTACAGTTGGTGCCGTCCATCTTCATGCGGTAAATATTTTTGCCGTCGGTTGCCAGAATAATGCGGTTGGCGGCTTCAAAGGCGGTGAAAGGAATGGTGCCGTCGGTAAGGGTAAACAGTTGTTCCCCGTCCGACCGCAGTTTAAACAGTTTCCCTTCATCGGTGAGATAATAGATCCACATACCGTTGACACTCATGGCTTTTATATTGTCTGCCGTGCCCAACTGGGTGACCATGCCCCCGTAATAGGTGGTACGCAGGATTTTCCCCTCCTGCAAAAAGTACAGCCAGCCGTCAAAGGGGTTCACGTAACTAACGTCCCCTTCATACACCGCTTCTAATTCTTCTCCGCCCCGTTGCTGGCGCATGATCTTATTTTCCTGAATATAGAAAATATAGTCGTTGGTGACGGTGAGTTCCCCGCCGTATTGATTGTTCCCGCTTAAAGAGGAGCCAATCAAAATCCCTGAATCATAGGGAGCGGCAAGGATGCATCCCAAAATGCCCGCCACAATGGCTATCACAAAAATTAAAAAGACAATGGATAACCGACGGGCGGTTTTTTCTTTGTTTTGTTCCATGATGATTATTCCTCTTGACCGTTCAAAGGAGCGGTTAAATGCTCCATGGTTTCCAGACATTTTTGATAGGTTTCTTTCCCCAACTGTTGCAGGGCGCCGTTTTTCTCGTCCCCGCAAAGCATGGCGAAGGTACGGGCAATTTCATTGGCTGAATCCCCTACACTGCGCACTGCCAGATAATAAAAGGACATGGCAATGGAATATCCCGAATGGTGATACACTTCGGGGCACAGTTCCGAAAAGCAGGTATGGAAGGCATTCAAAACGGTTCTGGCGGCAGTGGCATTGTGAACACAACATTCACAGCCCACCGTTACCCCGAACACACTGAGCCACATTTGTTGGTTAAGGATGTCTTCCCCTTGTTCCCCTTGGATGCCCGCCACCATAGCCGCCATGTGGGCGCCTACTTTTTCGGCTTGCAAAAGAAGACCCTGTTTGCGGATTTTTTCCATTTCCGAAAGGGCGTGGTTGATCTCGTCCTCCGAAATGCCGTTCTTTGCCTTTTTGGGAATGGCAATTTTCATGTCTGAATCGTCAAAATTGCCGATGATTCTTTGGGTCATGGTTGTTCCCCCTATTCTTCGGTGGTATCCCCGGTTTCTTCTTTATCCTTTTTGAACAATTTTTTGATTTGTTCAATGAGTTCGGGAGCCATCACCAAAGCCCGCTCGGCAACCCCCATGGCAACTTCTGCGGTGGAACCGATGTTCAGCACGTTGACTTCCCCTTTGGGAGATACAGTGATAAATGCTACGGGAGTCACGGTCATTCCGCCACCGCCACCGCCGGCAAACAACCCGGCATGGGTGTTTTTGGAAGCGAAGTCACTGCCCCCGGAAGCAAATCCGTAAGCCACTTTGGAAACGGGAATCATGGTGATACCGTCCACCACAATGGGGTCTCCGATAATGGTACTGCTGTCAGCCATGGCGCGCATTTTGTCCACCGTAACGTCCAGCACTGCCCCTACTTTATTTTTGCCGTAAGGGTTGGGGTTGGCACCTGTTTTGGTTTCGTTCATTGTATTAACCACCTTATCGTTTTATAGTTTTCTTAACCAGTTCTTTGAGTATATACAACGCAGTACCCACCGCGTGATAAACCGAAATGTAAAGTTTTCCCGAACCTTTCACAACCGATTCTTCCCCTTGGTAATCGCAATACATATTGACTTTGGGGTCAACCAGTTTCATGTGACTGTCAATCAGCCCCAGGAAGGGATACACCACACTGCACACCTGCCCGTAATGAATGGCGGCGACAGCAGCATCCTCCCCGGTAATGCCCAGGGTCAGGTTCAGTTTGCGAACCCTGGCATTTTTAAGCAAACGAAGGGACCCGTTTACCAAGGTGCCCATCACGTTGAAAATTTGTTTTACCTTTTGCACCACGCCCTGTTTCTTAGCAGGTTCAGAGGGTGGCTGTTTTTTTGCCTTGGCTTTTTTTGAGGGGGATTTGGTTTTTTTCTTTTGGGGGTACACCCGATACCGCACAAACCAAAAGGACAAAACCACTTCCAAGGTATCCTCAAAAGCCACTTTCACAACAATGGGCGAGAACAGCAAGGCGGCAATCACCAAGCCGACAGCCCCCAAGATATACATCCACATGGAATTCTACTCCTCGGATACAAAATCCTCCATTTTGGTTTCTTCCACTTCCCGTTGGGCATCGTGAGTTCCCGCAAAGGCTTCTTCCTTTTCTGCCTGAGGGATGGGGGGTAATTCTTCCAGAGAGGAAAGAGAGAAACACCGCAGGAAATTGGGTGTGGTGCTGTAAAGAAGGGGTCTGCCCGGCAGATCCAACCGCCCACATTCTTCAATAAGCCCCTTGGCAGACAAAGAGGAGATTACCCCACTGCAGTCTACCCCGCGAACCTGTTCCACATAGGCTTTGGTAACAGGCTGATTGTAAGCAATTACCGAAAGTACCTCAAATGCCGCTTGGGAAAGAGGCGTGTTTCTCCGCAATTCAAAGAAATTGCGAATGCCCGGGGCATATTCTTCCCGGGATACCATTTGAAAACCGTCTTCCAAAGCAATCACCGAAAGACCGCTGCCCTGTTCTTCCAACCGTTTTTGCAGGTCTTCCACCCCTTTTCGGGCAACCTCCTGGGAAATTTCCAGGGAAGCGGCAATACGGGAAAGAGAAACCCCGTCCCCTGCGGCAAATAAAAGCGCCTCAATGGCGGCAACCGTATTCTTTTGATTCATTACGATTCCTCCCCGTTCATCATCGAAAGGGTTTCGTCATCTTCCACGTAAACGCGATGCTCTCGAATGAGTTCCAACACCGCCAAAAAGGTGGCGACCGCTTCCGACCGACTTTTTGACCCCTTGAACAACTGTTTGAGTTTCATTTTCTTCCCACCGAACAAGTTCCGCAAAACAAACACAATGCGGGAAGAAACCGAAATAAAGGTACGTTTTACCAAGGGAGTGAAATGGGTTTCAGGGGGTGGCAACCGCCGTTGTCCCCTGCCCACCGCCGCCAGGTAATAGTGAATCAGCAAAGGCGGTTCGTGGGATAAGGTATAGGTCATGTCCGGAGTCACGGGGGTGGGCGTTCGCACAAAGCGGTTGAACCCGTCGGTTCTCTCGGACAACATTTTGGCAAGTTTTCGGCAGGTTTGGTATTCCAGCAATTCCCCTGCCAACTGGTCTTTCAATTCGTCGGCTTCATCGTCTTTGGGAAGCAAAGAAACCGATTTGATATATACCAGACGGGATGCCATTTCCAAAAACTCACTGGCGATTTCCATGTTCTGTTCCTGCCAGGCGTGAATTTGTTCCATATACTGTTCCAGCAGATCACAAATGGAAATATCATAAATATTCAACTTGTTTTTCGAGATCAAGTGAAGCAACAGATCCAAAGGCCCTTCAAAGCCTTCCAACTGATAAGACAAGGGTTTTTCCATGTTGCATTCACCAACTTTCTCAAAAAAATGAAAACTTAAAATCCAAAGGGTAAGCCTGCCAGCCATTCAATGCCATCCATGGCATAAGACCGCAAAATGCTCAAGGGCACGTCCAACACCCCAACAAATAATAAAAGGAACAATCCCATCATAATGTACTGTTCATATTGCATGATTTTGTAATAAATATGATTGGGGAGCAAGGCGGTTAAAAGCCGAGAACCGTCCAACGGGGGAACGGGAATCAGGTTGAACACCGCCAAGCCCACGTTGATAATGGCAACGGTGTAAAACAGGTCATATAATAAAGAATAAATGGGGTCTAACACCACGTACATGGAATTGAAAGTGTAGGAATCGGTGGCAATGGCAATTTTTAAAACCCCATTGGCAAACAGCATGGCAACCAAGCCCAGCAGCAGATTGGAAAGGGGCCCCGCAACGGCGGTAATTGCCATATCCCGTTTGGGACGTTTGAAATAACGGGTGTTTACCGGCACAGGTTTTGCCCAGCCAAATCCCACAAACATGATCAGTGCCGCTCCAAACCAGTCGATATGCCGCATGGGATTTAAGGAAAGCCGCCCCGCATAGCGGGCAGTGGGGTCACCTAACTTGTCCGCCGTCCAGCCGTGGGCATATTCGTGAAAGGGCAACACCAGGAAAATAACCATCACGGCGCCCATAATATATGAAAAAGCGCCCAGGTAATCACCCTGACCTATGTATTGAAAAATGGGGAATCCGTTCATAATGCTACACTCCTACTTATACATTATTTATTATACTAAATAATTGACAAAAAAACAAGACCTAAAACCACCTTGCAATAATTTTCTCTTTTCAGTTAATACTAAAATTGTCACAAAATTGTGAACAAGCAAACAAGGAGAAGTATTTTATGAAAAAGGATACTAAAAACAAGAAAAAATTGACCGGCAACCAAGCCATTAACCAAATGCAATTCCCGGGGTTGGAAAAAGGAATGCCCATGGACGAAATGAAATCGCCGGATACTGACCCCTTGGGAAGTTACACCGGAAACCCCGTGGATGACGAAGTACCGGTACAGGACGCCGACGATTTATAAAAACTGCCCGATGGATTTGTTCCATCGGGCAACTTTATTTCCTTATATATCAGTGGGCGTAACCATATCTTCCACCGGGAACCTGTCAATTTTCTTTACGGCATATTTCAAAATTTGCAAAGCATCTCTGGCATTGATTCCTTGCAATCCGTCCACCTCGCCAACGGTACCAGCCGTTTTCATTTGCCAAACAAGTTTTTCATATTCCATTAGGTTTTCTTTGGTAACCGTTCCAAAATGAAGGTGAGGATGCACCGCAAATCGCAACACCGCCAAAGCATCTTTGGCGTCAATTTTTCCGTCGGCATTGGCATCGCCAATCCCTTTGGGTTGAGGCCAATCAGGTTCATACACCTTAACAAAACAAGAGGCAGTTACGGCTTTGTTTCCGTCACTGTAGGTAAAGGTCACTTGGGTTTCTCCCGCTTGTTTCCCCTCCACCGCTAACGATAGCCCATACGCATCGGTATTGGTTACGGCAACCACCGCTTCATCTTCCGCTGTCCACTGAGCATAAGCGGGAGATTCCGCCATACGAGCATACACCCACTGCCTGGGGCTAATGTCAAGTTCCCAAAGGCTTTTCAACAATTTCCCTTGGGTTTGTTGGCTGTTTACCACAATTAAATATTCGCCAGCGGGACTTTGAGTATTGAGCCGTTGGCGGGCAACCCCGTTAAAATAAGAAGATGCCCTATTCCCGTTGTAATGATGAAATTCCAACCAATCGAGGCCATAGGTTATATATTGATGGTCTTCTTGATATATGGCAAGAGGGAATGCCCCTTCTGCCCAATCGGCCACCGCATCACAAAAATCTTCATAAGACAAATCATGGTGATTAACATATACGTATGCCCCAACTTGTTGGTATTTACTTTGGGATAAGCACAACTCATTCACTTTTAGGGTAACGGTTTCGCCAAGCGGAACTGCCACAGCACCCGCATTTAAGGTGGCATAGGAAATATTCTCCTCTACCATAATCAGACAGGTTTGGGTAGCCGTACCTTTTCCGCCGGCAGTCACATTAACCGTTACGGTGGCCTCTCCCGGTTTCATAGCGGTAATTACTGTGGAAAAACTCTTTCCACTTTCCAAAGAAACAACATCATTGGAATCACAAGAAAACCAAGCGTGAGGCCCCTGCGTTGTATGCATCGCATGGGAATAATAAAGCTGTGCTTTTACAACCCCCTGTTGTTTGGTTAAGCGGTTGATAATTTGAAACAAATCCACTCTGTTTTTGGCTTTGCCCACATAACTGTGAATGGAACTAAGTTCATTCATGTTGAGCCCTAAAGGAGTTCCCTGCACCGCAACACCGCTATATAAAGGTTCGGTAAGAGGAGCTTCATCGGCATAAATTTGAGAAAAGCCAAAATCTTTATACCCATTTTCCATCAAATGGGCTTCATCCACGATTTTAGGGTCAACCGTAAACAGAATACCGTTTACCGCATAGTCATTGTCGGCCAAGCGATAGCCAATTGCCTGCAAATCGGCAGTTTCTCCCACTTCTAACTTCATTCGATAGGAATTCAAATTTACAAAAGATTGGGAGTCGGCATAATCGGGTGCCAAATAATTATCGTGCACTTCACCGTAGGAATAGGATTGAGTTTTGGCTTCTCTTACATAACCCACCCCGGGGGTTGTTATCACCATAATCAAATAATATTCAAAGCCCGTTCCCAACGGAGTTTTCTTAACGGCAATCACCTGAGAAAGGTTTTTCACCAAAGGGAAATCGGCAGGAGTAAACTCTTTTTGTTGTTCACTATAAACCGAAAGGATAAAACTTTCGTAATAACTTGGATTTTCGGTTTGGGCATATGCCAAAGGGCAACTGCCTAAGATTAACGCAATTACCAATATCGCAGAAAAAACAGATATCATTTTTTTCATAGTCAACAACTCCTTTGGTATGTTCTCTATTACTTAAACACACAAGGTGGCAAAATATCTCACGAAATTAGGGATTTTTTTAAAAAACCACCAAAAATGGTGGTTTTCATTCTCATTTTTCCCACAATCCAAGAAATTCCCCTGCCAAATACAAAGAGCCGAAAATCACCACGGGTTTGGTTTGGGATTTTATAAAGGCAATGAGTTCTTCATTCACCAAGGCGGTTTGGGTTTCGCACCGTTCCTCAAATAATTTTGCCAAATCCTCTGCCTCTAAAGAACGGGGTGAATTGGGGGTAACCGCTACAAGGGTTTTCAAATACGGAGCAATTTCATCCCGCAAATCGGTGGCGGCTTTATCGCTCATTACGCCACAAATACCAATGGCTTTTTTATCTTGCAAAAATTCATCCAAGGTCTTTGCCAGCGCCTTGGCGCCGTCAGGGTTATGAGCGCCGTCCAACAAAACAAGAGGGTTTTGCCGCAATATTTGGCACCGCCCCAAATGGCGGGCGTTGGCAAGTCCTCTTTTCACCGCGGGTTTAGTAACCCCGTACCCTTTTTCTCCCAAGACGTTCAAAATTTCCAAAGCGGTTACGGCATTGATGGGTTGGTATTCTCCCAAAAGGGAAAGGGTATATTCCTCATCCCCATAGGAAAAGGTAGTTCCTTTTGCCGACACTTCTTTCACCTGCAAGGCGGCGGCATTGGGAACGATCAGTCGGTTGCCTGTTTGGGCGGCTGTTTCCATGGCAACAGCCAGGGCCTCCACCTCTTGCCCTAAGGACAGCACCGTCACGCCGTTTTCCTTCATGATGCCGCACTTTTCCCTCATAATTTCCCCCACCGAATTGCCCAGCAACTCGGTATGGTCCAGAGAAATATTGGTGATGGCGGTAACCAGGGGATGGGAGATCAGATTGGTGGCATCCAGTCGTCCCCCCAGGCCTGTTTCCAACACCACAAGGTCACACTGTTCTTGTGCAAAATAACAAAAGGCAACGGCGGTAATAAAGGCGAATTGGGATAGATCTTCTCCCAACGAGTCCACCGCTTCTTTTACTTTACGGCAATGGCTGGCATAGGCTCCTTCTGAAATATATTCCCCATTCACCTGAAACCGTTCCCGAAAATCCACAAGATAAGGGGAGGTAAAAAGCCCCACCTTATACCCTGCCTGCTGTAAAACAGAGGCAGTCATTGCGCACACCGAACCTTTGCCGTTGGTGCCTGCCACGTGAACCGCCTTCAAAGTTTCCTGGGGATTTCCCAACCAGTTCATTACCCGAGAAAGGCAAGCAAGGCCCGGCGTTTTGCCGAGCCTTTTTAAGGATTGTGTATATTCCAATGCTTGCTGATAATTCATTAATATCACTTACTCACTTGATTACTTTTGCATAGAAGCAATGCTTTCATCAATAAGCTTGATTTTTTCTTGCAATTTCACTGCGGCTTCCCGTTGATTATCCACGATATGAGCGGGTGCCTTGCTGGTAAAGGCTTCGTTGTTGAGCTTTGCCATAACCCCGGCAAGAATTTTTTCGGTTTGTTCTTTTTCCTTGGAAAGACGGGCGATTTCAGCCCCAAAATCCACCAGTTGATCCATGGGGATATACAAGGTGGCATCGGCAGTTACAATGGAAACTGCACCGGGCAAATCGAAGGATTCCCCAACCGTAACCTCCGAAGCGGATGCCAATTTTTGGAAGAACACACTACCGGTCTTAAAGGTATCTTCATATTTGGTAGCCACATATACTGCCGCCTTTTTGGAGGGGGCAACGTTCATTTCCGCACGGCGGTTCCGAGTGGCACGAATGGCATCCATAATGCGTTCAAATTCGGTGGCATCCTGGGCGAAATTCAAATCTTCGCTGTATACCGGCCTTTCGGATTTCATAATGGTTTCCCCATCATGAGGCAGGGTTTGCCAGATCTCTTCAGTGATGAAGGGCATAAAGGGATGAAGCAGTTTCAAGGTGTTGGACATTACATACACCAGTACAGCTTTGGCTTCGGCTTTTGCCTTGGCATCTTCCCCGTTCAGGCGAACTTTTACCAGTTCAATATACCAGTCGCACAGTACGTCCCAAATAAAGTCGTACAATTTAGCAACGGCGATACACAATTCAAATTTTTCCAAATTGTCGGTTACTTCTTTCACCACGTTGTTGAAACGGGTAAGAATCCATTTGTCTTCCAAAGCAAGGGTTTCGGGCAAATGGGGTGCAGGTTCGTTTTCGTCCAGATTCATCAGCACAAAACGAGCGGCATTCCAGATTTTATTGGCAAAGTTACGGGAGGCTTCTGCCTTTTCAGGCATATACCGCATATCGTTCCCGGGGCTGTTGCCGGTTGCCAGGGTGAACCGCAGGGCATCGGCGCCGTATTTGTCGATTTCTTCCAGGGGATCAATGCCATTGCCCAAGGATTTGGACATTTTACGACCTTGAGAGTCCCGAACGATACCGTGCATAAGAACGGTATTGAAGGGTGTTTCGCCCATATTTTCAATTCCCGAGAAGATCATACGGGCAACCCAGAAGAAGATAATATCATACCCGGTAACCAACGTATTGGTGGGGTAGAAATATTTCAGATCTTTGGTATCATCAGGCCAACCCAAAGTGGAGAAAGGCCACAACGCCGAGGAGAACCAGGTATCCAAGGTATCGGGATCCTGATGTAAATGGGTACTGCCGCATTTGGGGCAAACGGTTACGTCATCTTCCTTGGTTACAATGATTTCATCGCAATCGTCGCAATACCAAACGGGCAAGCGGTGACCCCACCAAAGTTGACGGGAGATACACCAGTCACGGATGTTTTCCATCCAGTTATAATAGGTTTTTTCAAAGCGTTCGGGAATAATGTGGGTTTTCTTGGAACGAACCGCTTCAATGGCAGGTTTTGCCAGGGGTTCCATTTTTACAAACCATTGGTAGGAAACCCAGGGTTCCACGGTGGTGTGGCAACGATAACATTCCCCAACGTTATGTTTATGAGGTTCCACTTCCAGCAAGAAGCCGCCGGCTTTCAGGTCTTCCACCACGGCTTTCCGGGCTTCAAAACGGTCCATCCCCACGTATTTTCCGCCGTTTTCGTTGACGGTTGCCGATTCATCAAAAATATTGATTACAGGCAGGTTATGACGAAGACCAACTTCAAAGTCGTTGGGGTCATGGGCAGGGGTAATTTTTACCGCACCGGTTCCGAATTCAGGGTCAACGTAAGTGTCGGCAACGATGGGAATTTCCCGATTCATCAAGGGAAGCATTAAGGTTTTTCCCACCATATCTTTATACCGAGGGTCATCGGGGTGCACAGCCACAGCGGTGTCCCCCATCATGGTTTCGGGACGGGTGGTGGCAAGTTCAATGTATCCGCTGCCGTCGGTCAAGGGATACCGCAAGTGCCAGAAGAAACTGTCTTGTTCGGTATATTCCACTTCGGCATCGGAGATAGAGGTTTTACAATGAGGGCACCAGTTGATGATACGTTCCCCACGGTAAATGAGGCCCTTTTCATACAAACGGGTGAACACTTCTTTTACGGCTTTGGAACAACCTTCGTCCATGGTGAACCGTTCCCGTTGCCAGTCGCAAGAGGAACCCAATTTACGAAGTTGGGTGGTAATGCGGTTGCCGTAGGTTTCTTTCCAAGCCCAAGCCCGTTCCAAAAATCCTTCACGGCCCAAATCTTCTTTGGTAATGCCTTCTTCTGCCATGGCGGCAACAATTTTGGCTTCGGTGGCAATGGAGGCATGGTCAGTCCCGGGGAGCCACAGGGTGCAATAACCCTGCATACGGCGGAACCGAATCAAAATATCCTGCAACGTATTATCCAAAGCATGACCCATGTGCAGTTGACCGGTAATGTTGGGAGGGGGCATCACAATGGTATAAGGCTTTTTGGTTCCATCAGCCTCCATGTGAAAATAGCCGTTGTCTTCCCAGAACCGATACAGCCGTTCTTCAACCGACTTGGGATCATAAATTTTATCCAGCTGTTTACTCATGATTTTTCCGTCCTTCTATACTTTCTTCATCACGCAAATCATCCGTTGACCGTCTTCCCGTGGAGGGTCAAAAGTTAAGTCCTCAAACACATCCACCGGCTCAAACCAGGGAGAAGCCGCCTTTTGCAATTCTTCCAAGGTATATCCCCGCTCTTCAAAGGTTTCAGTGGTGCGGGTGTACGCCCCGTTTTGGGGGATAAACAAGTCCAGGCTGATTTTGGTAAGTCGTTCCTGTGTTTGATTCTGCCACACACAGTAAACGTCATGGGTATCATACACAAAGGTATGATTTCCTAAAATGTTCTCATGTTTATAAGGGGTGTTCACATCGAACACAAACAAATTCCCCGGTTCCAAAAAATACCGCAGTCTGCCGAAGAAATCCTTCAGTTCCCCCTGCCCCGTGATATGGTTCAGGGTGTCAAAGGTGGAAATCGCCCCTTGGGCGGTACCGTACAGGTCCAGTTCCCTAAGGTCCTGGCAAACCCACAGAATATCCACATCGGCAGGTGTTTCTTCCCGTGCTTTGGCAAGCATTTCGGGAGAACCGTCCACCCCAACCATTTCCTTGCCCTTGTTTGCCAGCAGGCGGGTCATACGGCCCGTTCCGCAACCAAGGTCTAAAAGGCAAGGGGGATCTTGCCCGTATTTTTCAAAAACCGAAAGGAGATAGTCTCCCCGTTTTTCATAGTCCACCCTACCCATGAGGGTGTCGTAAACCCAAGCAAAGGTGTGGTAACCGCTCATTACTTTTTCAAGCGTTCCAGTACCATCTGGTACCCGTCGTTACCGTAGGAAAGCGAACGGTTTACCCGACTGATGGTGGCGGTGGAAGCCCCGGTTTCTTTCACAATATCGCTGTAAACCTTTTTGTCTTTCAGCATCACTGCAACCTGGTACCGTTGCGACATGGACTTCAGTTCCTGAACCGTGCAGAGATCACCGAAAAAGTCGTTACATTCTTCCACGGTTTCCAGGGTGAGAATGGCTTCAAACAAGTTGTTCAATTCTTGCAAATTCAATTTTTCATCCATTTGACTGTACCGTCCTGTTACTTATTTGGAAAAGAACATATCGTGAACGGCTTGCACCGCACGGTCAGCATCCTTTTGGTCAATGAGCACCGAAATTTTAATTTCGCTGGTGGCAATCATTTGAATGTTGATGTCGTTATTAAACAAGGCTTCGAACATTTTGCTGGCAACACCGGGATGAGATTCCATACCGGCACCAACAATGGAAAGTTTGGTAACGTTGGTGTCCACCAGAACTTTGGCGTCCCCGGTAACCCCGGAGCGGGTCAAAGCGTCAACGGTATCGTCTTTCTGGTCGGCGGATACGGTGAACACAATGTCTTTACTGCCGTCACGGCCGATGGATTGCAAAATAATATCCACGTTGATTTTAGCGGCAGACAAAACTGCAAAGATTTTGTAAGCAACGCCGGGGGTGTCAGCAACACCCATAATGGTGATACGGGCAACGTTATTGTCTTTTGCCACGCCACGAATTAACATTTTTTCCATACCAGTTACCTCCCTGACCTTGGTTCCGGGTTTGCGTTCCAAACTGGAGCAAACTTCAAGGTCTACACTATATTTTTTAGCCATTTCTACGGAACGGTTATGCAGAACCTGTGCCCCCAACGTGGCAAGTTCCAGCATTTCATCATAGGTGATTTCATCCAGTTTCTGTGCCCCTGTTACCTTGCGGGGGTCAGCGGTGTAAACCCCGTCAACGTCGGTGAAGATCTGGCACACGTCGGCTTTCAAGGTGGCGGCGATTGCCACAGCGGTGGTGTCTGAACCGCCACGGCCCAGGGTGGTGATATCATCATATTTGTTGATACCCTGGAACCCTGCCAGAATAATAATATTCCGTTTGGAAAGTTCCAGATTCAGCCGTTCGGTGTCAATCTTCTTGATACGGGCATTGGAATGGTTGGAATCGGTTTTCAGGCCAATTTGCCATCCCAAAAGGGAAACCACGGGAAGCCCCATGCCTTGCAATGCCATTGCCAACAGGGAAGCCGACATTTGTTCCCCTGCGGTAAGCAACATATCCATTTCCCGTTTGGAAGCACGGGGGTTGATCTCCACCGCTTTTTCAATTAAATCATCGGTGGTGTCCCCCTGAGCAGAAACAATAACCACAACGTCATTTCCCGCCCGATAGGTTTCGGCAATAATGGAAGCCACGTTCCGCACGCGGTCGGCGTTGGCAACCGAACTACCGCCAAACTTCTGTACTACTAACATATATACTCCTCCAAAAACAAAGGTTTCGTATTTCCTTTATGGAATTATTCGCAAACCCAGAATACGTTCAAAGGTTCAATTTCCATGCTCAGCCGCTTGATTTTATCTTCGATGGCCGAAAGGGTATCTTTGGGTGCGATAAAGGCAATTTCATGGGCGGGAGCATCGGGGTAATCCAACACTTCCACACAGCCAAACAATTCATTGATCTCTTCATAAGCCTTTTGGGTATCGGCGGCTTTGGCATGAACGTAAACCGCCATTTGTTCCTGACCGCAATCAGCAACGTAATCGGTGGTACCCTCTTCCCAGAAAACGTATTTTCTGGCTTTCAGGTGTTTCACACAGTCGATCATGTCTGCCATAACGGCGCTGGCGGTGGGTAACTTCCCTGCCCCTTTGCCGTAGAACATCACATCGCCTGTGGCGTCCCCCCGCACCATAATGGCGTTGAATACGTCATCCACCATGGAAAGGGGACTGTGTTTGGAAACCAGCATGGGAGAAACCGCACATTGGATCTTCCCGTCTTCCTGCATGCGGGTTCTGCCAATGAGTTTAATGACAGAATTGTAAGCCTTGGCGTAGGCAACGTCAGTCTCGGTGATTTTGGTGATCCCTTCGGTTTTCACCTGGGCGGGATACACGTGTTTTCCGTAAGCCAAGGATGCCAGAATACAGATCTTACGGCAAGCGTCGTGACCGTCCACGTCGGCAGAGGGATTGCGTTCGGCATATCCCAATTCCTGAGCCAGAGCAAGAGCATCGTCGAACGCCATACCGTCTTTGATCATTTTAGTCATGATAAAGTTGGTGGTGCCGTTTAAAATACCCAGAATTTCAGTAATGGTATTGGCGGCAAGGCATTGATTCATGGGGCGCAAAATGGGAATCCCGCCCCCAACGCTGGCTTCAAACAGGAAATTCACGTTGTTTTCCTTGGCAATGGCAAGCAGTTCTGCCCCTTTGGCAGCCACCAATTCTTTATTGGAGGTTACCACGTTTTTCCCTGCCAACAACAACTGTTTCACGTAATCGTAAGCAGGTTTCAAGCCCCCCATCACTTCAGCAACCACCGAAACTTTGGGGTCGTTTAAAATATCGTTAAAATCTTTGGTGAATTTATCACTGTAAGGAAGACCGGGAAATTCCCGCAGATCCAACACATGACGAAGTTCCATTTGAGAACCGGCGCGTTGTTCAATGCTTTTCTGATTCATGAAAAACAGTTCCGCAACCCCGGAACCCACAACGCCATGGCCCATAATTGCCAATCCTTGCATGGATATACCATCCTTTCTTTTCATACACTACAAGGGGTACTTGCATAACTTTCCAAAGTACTCCAGTATAAATACAAAGGCATTATACTACAATTTCACACTTTAATCAAGTGAAATTTCGCATTTATTTCATGTTTTTGGAGAAAATAAAATAAAATTTTGCCTTATCCGTTGCAAATTGGAAAGGAATCCTGTAGAATAAGAAAAAACGACTCGATAAAAGGAGTGATACTGCCGTGACCGTGGAAAACAAAAAGAATTTTATTATCAATACCGCTTATATTGCGGTCATTGCCGTTCTGATCTATTTTGCCCTGAAATACCTGGCGGTCTGGTTGCTTCCTTTTGTCATTGGGTTTGTTTGCGCTTTGGCTTTGCAAAAACCCGTAGCCTTTCTTTCAAAGAAAACCAGAATTCCCAGGGGCATTTGGGCACTGTTGCTGGTTGCCACCATTCTTACGGTGCTGTTTGGCTCCATCGCCTTTTTGGGATACAATTTATACGACCAGTCTTTGCAACTGGTTACCCGATTAACCGACGAACTGCCCTCCATTAAAGATACCTTCAGCAGTCTGGCGGGGCGTTTTTCCGGCTGGCTGAACAATCTTCCCGAAAGCATTGCTTCCACGATCCGCACTTCTCCCGCCTCTTTGGTGGAATCCATTATTGAATTCTTATCAGGATTTGTTACCACCCTTGCCAAAGGCGCCATTGTCAGTGTGCCTTCCCTGCTGCTGACTTCCATCATTTCCATTGTGGCATGCTGTTTTATTACCATTGACTATTATAAAATCACCAACTTTATTCTTTGCCAGTTTTCGGTGGATACCCAAAAGGTTCTGCTGAAAACCAAAAAGGTGTTTGTGGAAAACATCCTGAAAATGCTCCGAGGATACATTCTCATTATATTCATCACCTTTATTGAGTTGTTCATGGGTTTCTTGATTTTAGATATTCCCTACACCGCCACCATCGCATTCCTGGTTGCCATTGTGGATATTTTCCCCATTGTTGGCACAGGAACGGTGCTGATTCCCTGGGCAATTATTGACCTGTGCATCGGAAAAACCGGAACCGGCGTCGGGCTGTTGATTTTGTATATTTTAATCACCGTGATCCGCAACGTGATCGAACCCAAAATCATTGGGGACCAAATCGGCCTGCCTGCCATTGTCACCTTGATGGCCATGTATATCGGCTTGAATCTGTTTGGTCTGATGGGATTGTTGGCATTGCCCGTTTTGGTGATCGTTACCGTAAAGCTCCAGGATTCAGGCATGATCCACATTTGGAAAACCGGCACCTGCGTTGCCCCTTCCATTGTAAGATGGGAACAGGAAATGGCAGAAAAACGAGCCAAAGAAAAGAAAACAAAAAAACAAAAATAATCCATAAATGAAACAACCGCCGAGGATTTTCCTCGGCGGTTTTATTATAAGTTTTAATTCTCATATAACGGAGCATAAAACGTATCTAATTGATTTTGAAGTTCCCAATGAAGTGGTTTAATTTGATTGGGAAAGGGCGTTTTCGCCGCACTGGTTACCAAGGCATCCACATGAGAAACAATGGCGGCATCTATGGCACCCGCAGAATATTCGGCAGAGGTATTCCTCAAGATCCATTGAATCATTGTTACCGCATCGTTGTGCAGTCCATAGGTTTTCTTTATCAACATGGTGTTTTCTGCTTTTGCCACGCCGTTTAACCACTCACCAATATCATCAAGGCGATTTTCCTTGGTTTTTGGCACCACAAACACCTGTGCATCCATTACACCGTAATACGCAGTTTCCTGATCCTTAGTAGGGATAGGTACTATACCATATTCAAAATCAACCTTTTGGGCATAGTCTGCGATCTCACGGGAAGAAAACACGATCATAGCCGCTTCCTGTGCGGAAAAGGTTTGCCATTGCGTTTCAACCTTTGCTCTGTATAGCCAGGTTCTGTCTTGTTTGAATAAAGTCTTGGCAAACAAAATGGCTTCGCACCCTTCTCCTTGATAAGCAAGGGTGGAGGTGATTTTTCCTTGCCGTTCCACCGCATACCCGCCGGCTCCCGCAAATAAAACACCCCGTATCAGTTGTGTCCCTGCGGTTACGCCGTAAATCTCGGTCTTCTTGTCCCCGTCGGTATCCAAAGTACACTTCTTTGCCAAATCACCGAAGGTATCGAAATTCCACTTGTTTTGGGAAATCAATGTGGGGATATCCACGTCAGGGGCATACTGCTTGATGTATTCCTTGTTATACAATATCATCATCACATCGGTGTTGGCACTTAAAGAAACCCCGTAGGTTTTGCCGTTTATGGTGTTGGAATGCGTTCCGCCGTTGTTAAACGCCTTTTGATTTAAGGTTGTGGAAGATGCCACGTTGGCAAGAACCCTTTTCACCGCCAACTGATGGCTCATTGTCAAAGAAACCTCATAAACGTCCACCGGAGCTCTGCCGGCCATTACGTCTTTGGTAATGGTATCCACTGCAGTATCGGGGTCTATGCCGGCAAAAGAGGTAACTACCCCTTTTTTCGCCATCCCCAAGAAATGGTCTTTCCACAGTTTTCCAAGCCCCGTTTCTCCTGTGTATTGTTCCCCGTAAACAGACTGAAAAACAACGTTGATGGGTTTGGGTTCTTCTTTAGAGGGGGTGCTTGGGGGTTTTTTATCCACGGGGTCAATAGGAAGAAGCACAACCTCATCCTCGGAAGGAGTGTTGGAAGACTCATTTTCCAAAGAAACAGGTTTTTTAGAAGAGGAAGGGTCACTTTCTTCTTTGGAAACCGCTGTGGTTGTATCTTCCACAGGTTCCCTGTCCAAAGGCGTTACCACATTTTCCACCACAACGTCGGTGGGGCTGGAAACAGGTTCCTTTTCACATCCGGCAAACAGGCATACCGTCATAAGTACCGAAAGGCTCAGACAAATGGATCTTTTAAAGGTGGTTTTCATCACAATCAACTCCTTTTTGGAAAAAGATGGTGTCTCCTACCTATTAAACACACGAAGGGTCAAAATATCTCACTAAAATTTAAACTTTTTAGAAAAAATTTGATAAACACCATGACATAACTGGTAAAAGACTTTCGAGAATGGTGCAGAATGACATTTTCTTCTTTCAGGGCTCCCGCAAAAATGTAATTTTTGTGGGATACGAAGGAACAACGGAACGGACGGCATTTTCGCGCCAAGCGGAAATTCGGGAGTGGAGTTCGTGACGGAGCAAGGCGTATGTGGATACGTCGAGAGGTCAAAAAAATGGCAAATTGGTGCAAAAACGGGTCCCCTGGATGGGAGACCCGTTTTTATAGCACAATTTACGAAAAGAAAGTTTTATTCATTAAAGTTTGCATAACTCACAGATCCCAAAGAATAATACTTGCACCAATGGTTATGCGCTATTATCGTAAGTCTTATTCTTGCACCGTGGTTTGAATAGACAATACTTCTAACTGTTCAGCATCTACCTTAGCAGGACATTGTGTCATCAGTTCGCTGGCATTCTGTACTTTGGGGAATGCCACCACTTCCCGCAGGGTGTTGCATTTCAACATTTGCATGACCAAACGGTCCAGCCCGATGCCCATGCCCCCGTGGGGAGGAGCCCCAAAACGGAATGCATCGGTCAGGAAACCGAATTTTTCGTGGGCTTCTTCTTCGCTGAATCCCAACATGGCAAACATACGGTTTTGCAGTTCGGGATTGGTGATCCGAATGGAGCCGGAAGCCAATTCAATGCCGTTGAGTACCAGGTCGTAAGCCTTGGCGCGAACCTTGGCTTTGTCGGTTTCCAGATATTCCAGACATTCGTCCATGGGAGAGGTGAAGGGGTGATGCATGGCAACAAATTGCCCTGCTTCTTCATCCCAATCAAAGAAGGGGAATTCGGTGATCCACAGGCAGTTAAAGCCGTCGGGAATGATATCCAGTTTGGCGGCTACTTCCTGACGCAAAGCACCCAATACCGAAAGCACCAAAGCGTTGGAGGGGTCGGCAACAATGAAGATCACGTCCCCGGTTTTAGCGTCGGCTTTTTGAATCAAAGCAGCCATTTGTTCTTCGGTCATAAATTTGGCAAAGGAAGAAGCAATGCCTTCTTCGGTAAGACGCACCCAGGCAAGACCTTTGGCGCCAATACCTTTGGCGGTTTCGGTCAACTTGTCAATGGTTTTGCGGGTGTATACCGAAACGGCATCTTTGGCGGTGAAGCAACGAACGGTACCGCCGTTTTCCAAAGCACCTTTAAACACCACAAATTCACTGTCGGCAACCACGTCGCTCAAATCGCAAAGTTCCATGCCGTAGCGGGTATCGGGTTTATCACTGCCGTAGCGATTCATAGCTTCGTCATAGGTAAGGCGAGGCAGAGGCAAGGGAATGTCCACACCCAAAGCTTCTTTAAACACACGGCTGATGTACCCTTCCCCGATAGACAGCACGTCTTCCATATCCACAAAGGACATTTCCAGGTCGATCTGGGTAAATTCAGGCTGACGGTCAGCCCGCAGATCTTCGTCACGGAAGCACCGGGCAATTTGCATATAGCGGTCAAACCCGGCTACCATGGAAAGTTGTTTGTAAAGTTGGGGAGATTGGGGCAACGCATAAAATTCACCGGGATGAATACGGCTGGGAACCAGGAAGTCCCGAGCCCCTTCGGGGGTAGACCGAATGAGCATGGGGGTTTCAATTTCCAAAAAACCGTTTTCGTCAAAATAGTCACGGGTGATTTTGGCGATTTTGTGTCGCATGATGATATTGTTTTGCAAATCGGGACGACGAAGATCCAGATAGCGGTATTTCAGCCGCAATTCTTCCTTTACGTCGGAATTTTCCACAATTTCAAAGGGAGGGGTTTCTGCCACCGAAAGCACACGCAGTTCGGTTACAAAAATTTCCACTTCCCCGGTGGGAATGTCTTTATTCACAGCCGAGCGGCGGCGAACCACCCCTGTGGCGGCAACCACGTATTCCGAACGGATCTGGAAGGCTTTTTCAAAAACGGTTTTGTCAGTTTGGTCGTCAAATGCCAACTGCACAATACCGGTTCTGTCCCGAACGTCAATAAAAATCAGACCGCCCAGGTCCCGTTGCCGTTGTACCCAACCGCAAACCGTAACCGTTTGGTTTTCTTGTTCCACATTCAAAGTACCGCAATAATGGGTGCGGCGGCTATTGCCTAAAAATTCAGTTTGTAACATCCTGGGCAACTCCTTTATTGTCCTAATTTTTCCACACTGGATTCCATATTTGCCAATGCCGTTTCCATGGTCACGGCATAAAAATCTTTCACTATGCTGTCAAGGGAGATTTCGGTTTGCTCACCGTTTTCCATATTCTTCACGTTGACTTTGCCCTTTGCCAGTTCATCCTCACCAATCACTATGGTATAGGATGCCCCGATTTTATTGGCGTATTTCATTTGGGCTTTCAGGCCTCTGCCACTTAAATCGGTCAAGGCAACAAAACCTTCTTCCCGCAGTTGTTCGCAATACTTGGCGGCGGCTACCGCGGCGGCATCCCCCATGGGAACCACGTATAGATCAGGTTTGCGGTCAGCAGGGAAAGGAAGATTTTGAGCATCCATCAACAACAGCAACCGTTCCAATCCCATGGCAAATCCCAAGGAAGGCAAGGAAGGTCCGCCCATTTCTTCCACCAAGCCGTCGTACCGCCCCCCTGCACAAACGGTACCTTGGGCACCGATCTGGGTGGAAACAAATTCAAACACCGTACGGGTGTAATAATCAAGACCCCGAACAATGGTGGGGTTGATAACATAAGGCACCCCGATGGCATCCAACCGTGCGGTTACCCCGTCAAAATGGTCTTTACATTCATCGCAAATGTAGTCCAGCATTTTGGGAGCATCCTTGGCAATTTCTGCACAAATGGGAGATTTGCAGTCCAGAATCCGCATGGGATTCCGTTCCAAACGACCGCGGCAGGTTTCGCAAAGGGTATCCTTATAGGCATCGAAATAGTTCCGCAGAACTTCCAAATATTTTTTACGGCATTCAGGACAACCAATGGAGTTGATTTCCAGTCTGAGACCCGTAACCCCTAACCGTTTAAAGGCTTGGTGACCCACGGCGATCACTTCCGCATCGGCGGCGGCATTGGGCGCGCCGAAACATTCCACCCCGAATTGATGGAATTCCCGCTGTCTGCCTGCCTGGGGTTTTTCGTAGCGGTAGCAGGAAAGCAGGTAGCAGGCTTTCACAGGCAAAGCTTCGTTATACAGCCCGTGTTCCAACAGGCAGCGAACTGCCCCTGCGGTGCCTTCGGGTCGAAGGGTAATGGAACGACCACCCTTATCCTCAAAGGTATACATTTCCTTTTGCACCACGTCGGTGGTATCCCCCACCGAGCGTTGGAACAAATTGGTTTGTTCAAAAACAGGAACCCGCAATTCTTTATAACCGTATAAAGCGGCGGTTTCCAGCAAGGTTTTTTCAATATATTGCCAACGGTAACTGTCCTGGGGCAAAACGTCCTGGGTACCCCGAATGGCGGTTATGATGTTTCCCATAGTATTTTCTCCTTTATTTCACAAGTTCTGATAACAAAACCTGAACGTCTCTTTGTAATTGTGAAATATCCCCGCTGTTTGTGAGGATATGGTCACACCTTTGGGTATAGTAATCGTCCTTGGGTTGGGCGGCCATACGCTGTCCCGCCATTTCCCCTGTGATGCCGTCCCGTTCCACAATGCGGCTTTCCCGCAAGGAAGAGGGCGCCAGCACCCCAACAGTGGTATGGCAAAGTTCATAACAGTCTGCCTCAAAAAGCAAGGGAGCATCCAGAATACAGTAGGGTTCCCCTGCCTGTTCCAATGACACCAATTCTTCTTTGATTCGCTTTAAAATAGCAGGGTGCATAATGGTATTCAAATCGTCGGTATCCTTTCGTGTGGCAAAGGCGCGGGAAGCAAGTACGGCGCGGTTCAGCACCCCGCCGGAAACAATATCTTCCCCAAACCGCTGACACAATTTTGCCAGAACCTGAGGGTCTTTATGCACCAGGCGGGCAACCCTGTCGGCATTGACAACAGGAAGTCCCATAAATTCTGCCACAACGGTTTTGCCCGCTCCCGTGGGGCCGGTTAATCCAATTACCTTCATTCCATTTACAGCTCTCTTTCATCAAAGGCTGCCGCCCGAATCAGGCGGTTATACACCGCAAGGCCAACCCCCTCCTTGGGAGGGCAATGGGCATAAACCAAGGAAAACCCTTGTTCATCGGCTTTTCGTAAACAATCAAAAAGAGTAAACATCCAATCCATGGGATTTTCGATGCTACCCAAACTCAAGGCAGGTACCGAAAGGGCTTGCTCCTCTTCAGCGAAACATAAAGCGCCTACCCCGTCCCCCTTTTGTTCATTGACAAAACGGGTGAACTTGTCCGACGTTCCGTGCAACAGCACCACTTTTGCTTTGGGAGCGTAATGTTTATATTTCATGCCGGGGGATGACACCTTTTCCAAATGAACGTCTGAAAGAATGGAAGGGTCAATATCAACGGCACCGATAATATCTTCAATTTGGCGGGGAGTAATGCCACCGGGACGAAGCAAGCGAGGGGTTCCCTCTGCCAAAGAAAGCACCGTAGATTCCACCCCTACACTGCAAGGCCCCCCGTCCAGCACAGCGGGGATGATGCCATCCATGTCCTGCATCACGTGGTCTGCCCTGGTGGGGCTGGGACTGCCCGAACGGTTGGCAGAAGGCGCCGCCAAAGGAACGCCACATTCTTCAATCAGTTGCAACGCCAGAGGATGAGAAGGCATCCGCACCGCAACTGTATCGCCCCCTGCGGTGACAACGTCCGGTACCAGGGAGGATTTTTTGAACACCATGGTCAACGGACCCGGCCAAAAGGCATTTGCCAGTTGAATGGCGGTAAAGGGAACCTCCTGTGTCAGTTCCAACAGTTGGTCCAGATGGCTGATATGTACGATCAAAGGGTTGTCCGCAGGACGGTTTTTTGCCTGAAAAATCTTCAGCACCGCATCCCCGTCCAAAGCGTTTGCCGCCAGACCGTACACCGTTTCGGTGGGCATTCCCACAACTTGTCCTTGTTTTACGTATTCGGCAACCGAGGGAATATCCTCGCCGCCTTTATATAGAACTGTTTTCATTCTCCAACACTCTTTGTAAAGATTCTAAAGAACGGCGGGCTAGTTCGCCGTATCGTGCTTTTTTATCCCGAATCACTTCCGGGAGTGAGGGCAACAACCCGAAGCTTGCCCCCATGGGTTGAAAAGCGGTAACCGTTTGATCACTGATATAACGGGAAAGGGCACCGATCATGGTGGTTTCGGGCAACACCAATTCTTCTTTGCCCATAAGATAACGGTAGGCGTTGATGCCTGCCATGATCCCCGAAGCAGCGGATTCCATATATCCTTCCACCCCGGTCATTTGCCCTGCAAAAAACACTCCACGGCGCCCCTTTAACCCAAAGCCGGGGGTCAGCAGACGGGGAGAGTCCAGGAATGTGTTGCGATGCATGACACCGTACCGCACAAATTCCGCATTTTTCAAAGCAGGAATCAATCCAAACACCCGTTTTTGTTCAGGGAATTTCAGATTGGTTTGAAAACCAACCAGATTATACATACTACCCTTGGTATTTTCTTTCCGCAGTTGCAACACCGCCCAGGGTCGATGCCCTGTACGGGGGTCCCGCAAACCAACCGGTTTCAAGGGGCCGAACCGCATAGTGTCTGCACCGCGACGAGCCATCACTTCAATGGGCATACACCCTTCGTACACCGTCAGTTTTTTGTCCACCCCGTGAAGTTCTGCCCGCTGGGCATTTACCAGTTCCCCATGGAACAATTCATATTCCTCTTTGTTCATGGGGCAATTTAAGTAATCGTCTTCCCCGCCCCGTTCATAACGGGAAGCGGCAAAGGCGTGGTTCATATCAATACTGTCAGCCGTAACAATGGGTGCCGCCGCATCATAAAAATGCAGGGTATCCATCCCCAATTCTTCCCGCAAGCGGTCAAAGAATTTGTCGGAAGTTAAAGGTCCTGTGGCAATGACACAAACCCCTTGGGGAATTTCAGTCACTTCGTCACACACCACCGTAATATTGGGATGGCAAGTGACTGCTGCGGTCATGCCTTTGGAAAATTCGCCACGATCCACCGCCAAGGCGCCCCCCGCAGGGACTGCGCAGGTATAGGCGGTTTTCACGCACAAGGAGTCCAGGGCTTCCATTTCTGCTTTTAACAGACCTCCGGCAGATTCCAGCCGTTTGGCTTTCAAGGAGTTGGAACAAACCAATTCCCCGAAATCGGGAGAATGGTGGGCGTCGGTCATGCGGTCAGGTTTCATATCGATCAAGGTCACCGAAACCCCGCGGTTTGCCAACTGCAGGGCGGCTTCGCAACCTGCCAGGCCGGCACCCACCACCGTAGCCTTTAATTTATTCATCGGTTTCCTCCGATTTTTTACGGGATTTCCGCTGTGCTTTTTTCTCAAAGCCACAGGATTCATCGTTACAGCCAATGATTCCCCCACGGCGTTTAAACAAGGTTTTTCCGCAGTTGGGGCACAGTTCATCGGTGGGAGTATCCCAGGTCATATATTTACAGTTGGGATATCCTTCACAGCCAAAATATTTATATCCCTTTTTGGATTTCCGTTCCACCATATTGTTGCCGCACACAGGGCATTTCCCCGGGGCACGAACCACAATGGGTTTGGTTGTTTTACATTCGGGGTATCCCGAACACGCCAAAAATTTCCCAAACCGCCCACTTTTAATTACCATGTTTTTCCCGCAGTTGGGGCAAAGTTCATCGGTAACTTCGTCGGGAATTTTAGCATGTTTGCCTTCCATTTTCTTTTCTGCATTGGCAATGGTATTCATAAAGGGGTCGTAGAATTTATCTAAGGTTTCCACGTAGGTCAAGTTCCCTTGTGCCACTTTATCCAGATCTTCTTCCATGGAAGCGGTGAATTTGGTGTCTACAATGTCCTTAAACAGGTCGCACATGAGTTCGGTGGTCACTTCCCCCAGCAAGGTGGGTTTCAAGGTCTTTTTCTCCCGTTCCACGTATTCCCGTTTAATGACGGTGGCAATGGTGGTGGCGTAGGTGGAAGGACGGCCGATGCCTGTTTTTTCCATCATGTCGGTCAAGGTGGCATCGTTATACCGTGCAGGAGGTTGGGTAAAGTGCTGGTTGCCTGTAAGTTCCCGCAGGCACAACACTGCCCCGGTTTCCAATTCAGGCAATGCCTTGGCGGCTTCTTCTTCCTCGGAAGCCTCCTGATAAACCACCGTGAAGCCGTCAAACTTCACCGAATAGCCTGTGGCACGGAATAAATAATCCCCTGCCCCGATATCCACCGTTTGGGTATTTTTCACACAGTTTGCCATCAAACTTGCCATGAACCGTTCCCAAATAAGTTTATAAATTTTGAATTGATCCCCACTCAAGGTTTCTTTGGCTTTGGCGGGGGTCATATCCACCATGGTGGGACGAATGGCTTCGTGACCGTCCTGAGCACCGCTTTTGGTTTTGAAATACCGGGGCTTGGCGGGCAGATATTTGTCCCCATAGGTTTCTTTGATATACTGGTTGCCTGCGGCACGGGCTTCTTCGGAAATCCGAACCGAGTCGGTACGCATATAGGTGATAAGCCCCGTGGTACCAAGACCGGGAATATCCACCCCTTCATACAGGGCTTGGGCGGCACGCATGGTGCGTTCCCCGGTCATGCCGAATTTTCGGGCGGCATCCTGTTGCAGGGTAGAGGTAATAAAGGGAGGAGCAGGTTGTTGATTCCGTGTGCCTTTTTTCACGTTGACTACGGTGAAATCCGCATGTTCCACGGCGGCACGAATGGCTTCGGCCTGTTCCCCGTTATGGATCTCAATTTTTTCTCCACTCATGGTGCTGTGGAGTTTTGCCATAAAGGTACGGCTGGTGGGTTTTTGGCTGAGTTTGGCATCAATGGACCAATATTCTTCCGGCACGAAAGCACGGATTTCTTTTTCACGATCCACGATCAACCGCACAACCACCGACTGCACACGCCCTGCCGAAAGACCGCGGCGAACTTTTTTCCACAGGAAGGGGCTTAATTTATACCCCACAATGCGGTCCAGCACCCGACGGGCTTGTTGGGCATCCACCAGGTTTTTGTCAATGGTACGGGGATTTTGAAGCCCCTCTTGTACAGCGTTTTTGGTAATGGCATTAAAGGTGATACGGTTTTGGTCGTTGTCCCCCAATGCCAGAATTTGTGCCAGATGCCAGGCAATGGCTTCCCCTTCACGGTCAGGGTCGGTTGCCAGGTAGACCCCGTCGCTTTTGGCGGCGGCGGCTTGCAATTTGGCAATGACCTCTTCCTTCCCGGGAGAGTTTACGTATTTGGGAGTAAAGTTCCCATCGGTGGAAACACTCAAAGTCTTTTTGGGTAAATCACGAATATGCCCAACCGACGCCATCACGTCATAGCCGGGCCCTAAATATTTTTGAACACTTTTAATTTTCGATGGGGACTCCACAATGACCAGTTTTGCCATTTATCCATTCCTCCGAAGTTAAGGTACTAAATATATTATTGTTCTGTCAGGGTATATTGCCCTGCAGGGCCTTTCTCCACCAAACCCTCCACCTCCAGGGCGGTGAGTTCCCGCAAAACCTGATGGGGCGGGAGTCCGGCGCCAGCAATGATATCCGCTAACAGGATAGTCTTCGCATCCGAAATGATATTATACACCCGCAAGGCAGGTTCTGACAAGTCTTTTCCTGCATCGGGTTTTATTTTTTTATGAGAAAGAGAAGAATTTGATTTCTTTTCCCTTTTTTCTTCTCTGTTTTCTTCCTTTTTTTGTTGTGCAGGGGCACAATAGGCAGGCAACTGTCCATTTTCCACCACCAACCGTTCCTGCAAATGCTTTGCATGGAGTTCCCCTGCGGCTTCCATATTCAAATCGCCATAAAACTGACGTTCATAGGTTTTCAGCACGTCCAATCCCCCGAACACCGCAGTGGCGCCGTTGGAAATGAGCGTGTGACTGCCTTCGAACCCGGGAGAAAGAACACTGCCGGGCACCACAAAAACGTCCTTGCCTTGCTCCAAGGCACAGTCGGCAGTAATTAATGAACCGCTTTTGGCACCTGCTTCCACCACCACGGTACCCACTGAAAGGGCGGCAATCAGCCGATTGCGAATGGGAAAGGTGAAACGGGTGGCTGGTTCTTTGGGAGGATATTCACTTAACAAGCAACCGTGGGTTACAATGTCCTCCCGCAGTTTGCGGTTGGACGATAAATAAGGTGCCGAAATCCCGCACCCTAACACGGCAACAGTGGTTCCTCCAACTTCCATGGCACCTTCGTGGGCAACCGAATCGATGCCCAAGGCACCGCCACTGACCACAACAGCCCCTGCAACCCCCAACACCGAGGCAATACGACCTGCCACGATTTTGCCGTATTTGGTAGGTTTTCTGCTACCCACAATGCTGATAACAGGTTTCCCGTCAATTTTAGGGAGAGTTCCTTTACCATACAATACGCAGGGCATATCCACCATATTCCGCAATCGGTTGGGATATAAGGGATGTTCGGGGGTGTAAATGTCAATGCCCCCTGCTTTACAATCGTAATAAATTTCTTTGGCTCTGGCATAGGGTTTGTCCAGAATGGCCTGAATTTGATTGGGTTTCAAAAGACCGCAAGAGATCAGTTGTTCCTTGGTGGCTTCAAAAACGGCTTCGGGATTGCCGAATACTGCCAGCAAGCCTGACAATTTTCGACAAGGAATACCCAGAGCGGCCTGCAATGCCACCCAATAAAGAGGATGGCTCATGAAATGCCTCCCCGTCCTGTCATTTCCCAAATAAGCACACAGGCTGCCGCCGCGGCATTTAAGGATTCGGCTCTGCCTGCCATAGGAATGGTGATGGTTTTAAAACAGGCATTCGCGGTTTCGGGAGTAATGCCCCCTGCTTCATTGCCGATAACCACCCCGCAAGGACCTGAAAAATCCACCTGTCCCACCGCCAAATCGGCATTTTTCACCACCGCCGCGTAGGTGGGAACCTGCAGGGTATTCATGCAATCTAAAATATCGGTGATATCGGCGCTGTAAACCGGAAGGCGCAACAACGCCCCCATGGAAGCCCGCAGGGCTTTGGGGTGGTAAGCGTCGCATCCTCCGGAAATAAAAAGACCGTCAATGCCCATGGCTTCGGCGGTACGGGCGACCGCCCCTAAATTGGAAGGGTCAGCCACCTGTTCTAAAATCACGAACTTTCCTGCCTTTTGGGGCATCTCCGAAAATCCGGGCATGCCGCAAACACAAAGAACCCCTTGAGGAGAAGGGGTATCGGAAAGGTAATTCATCACCGCATCGCTGACGGTATAACAAGTTTGGGCTTTCTCTGCAATCATTTCAAAGTCCCGGGGAAAAGTCTCCGTAAACCGCTGGGTTACCAGGGCAACCGAAATCACCCCACCGCCCAAAGCCACGTCCCGACAAAGGCGAAGCCCTTCTACGGGAAAGGCTTGTTCCCGCTTGCGGTATTTGGCGGCAGAGAGGAGTTTTTTTACCTGTTTGATGATTGAATTTTCTTTAGAAGTTATCAACGTCATGGGCACATCACCCTAAAAAAACAACTCGCCCGAAGTTATGAAAAACATCGGGCGGGAAAAAGTATTTGTTTACAAACCCGAGCAATGTTCGGAAAAAACTCTTACAAATTAAAGAGCAGCTTTTGCTTTGGCAACCAATTCTGCGAAAGCAGCGGGGTTGGCAATAGCGATTTCCGAAAGCATTTTACGGTTCAAAGCAATGTTTGCTTTTTTCAGACCGTTCATGAAGGTAGAATAGTTCATGCCTTCAGCACGGGCAGCAGCGGAAATACGAACGATCCACAAACGACGGAAATCACGTTTTCTTTGTTTGCGGCCGATGTAGGCATAGTTGCCGGATTTCATAACGGCTTGTTTTGCGGTTTTAAACAGTCTATGTTTGGAACCGAAATAGCCTTTAGCCAATTTCAGGGTCTTTTTTCTTCTTTTGCGTGTCATCAACGCACCTTTTACTCTAGCCATAGTATTTGGTTACCTCCGTTATTATTTGTAAGGAACAAGACGTTTGATTTGAGCGCAGTTGGTTACGTCTGCAACAGCAACTTTACGCAGGTTGCGTTTCCGTTTGGTGCTCTTCTTGTTCAAGATGTGGGATTTGTTTGCGTGACCACGCAAGGGTTTGCCATTTTTGGAGATCTTAAAACGCTTTTTAGCGCCACTGTGAGTTTTAATTTTCGGCATGGGATTTTCCTCCTTAATAATAATCAGGCTTTTTTGGGTGCCATAAACATCAGCATATTTCTGCCTTCCATTTTGGCGGGTTTTTCAACCACAGCAACCTCAGCCATAGCTTCGGCAAACCGTTCCATGTTGGCAAGACCCAATTCGGGATGCCCCATTTCACGGCCGCGGAACCGAATGGAAACCTTTACTTTATTACCACCGGCAATAAACTTTTTGGCATGGTTCAGTTTGGTGTTGAAATCGTGAACGTCGATATTCAAAGACAAACGAACCTCTTTCAGTTCAATGACCTTTTGGTTTTTCTTTGCTTCTTTTTCCCGTTTGGCTTGGTCAAAACGGTATTTCCCGTAGTCCATAATTTTGCAAACAGGGGGTTGTGCCGTGGGAGCGATCTTTACCAGATCCAAATCGCGGGCTTCTGCCGCTTTCAAGGCATCCTCAATGGACAAAATGCCAAGTTGTTCGCCGTCAGCGGTGATTACGCGAACCTCTTTATCACGGATTTCTTCGTTAATGGGAAGTTCAGACTTGCTAATGTGAAAGCACCTCCTAAAATTCAACAAAAAAGGACGGGCAAAACCCATCCTCAATACGCAAACAAACTGCCGCACTGCGACAGAAACATTTGAATATTTAACCGGTGGACACATAAAAGGCCGTACGGTGAGACGGGACAGACTGCCGCTACTTTGTTGTATGGGCATTATACAGCACAAATCCCCCTTTGTCAAGGGGGATTTTGCTAATTTTTTTATTTCTTCCAAAAGTTCAATCGAAAGAACCTAACCTTCGATGGGGAACTTCTGAATTTTGTTTACGGCAAATTTCAGAATTTCCAAAGCGTCTTTGGCATTGATGGCATCGTCACCCACCACTTCGGCTGCCATTTGCTCCGTTTCGGTAAGCAAGGCTTTGCCAACGGCAAATTTCAATACCAACAAAGCGTCTTTGGCATCCACAGCACCGTCGTCGTTCACGTCACCCAAGGTGTATTGGGGTACATTTTCCAATTCTTCTACACGGGCTTCCACTTGTTCCAAAACTGCCAAATTGGTTACGTACCCCTTTTGGGCTTCGGTTAATCCGTCGTAAGCCTGGCGAACAGCCTCTACCGCTTGTTTATCGTCCAGGGTAACGTCGGTGGGGGTGGGCAAAGCGGCAATGGCATCTTCCACAGCCTTTGCGGCGGCTTTATCCTTAACAACCAGCAAAGCGGCTTCGGTTTGTTCCAATTTTTCCAGATTGGGAACCATATCTTTGGCATCGTCGTTCAAGGCATCATAAGCATCTCTGGCAGCTTTGATGGATTCTTCATCCTCCAGGGTAACGTCAGTGGGCGTGACCAAAGCATCGATGGCTTCTTCCACCGCTTTGGCGGCGGCTTTGTTCATTTCAAACTGTTCAATCAGTTGATTCAAAACCATTTCGCATTCAAGAAGTTTGCTATCACATTCGTAATGCACAAGGCTTACGTATTCACCTAAACCATTGTATGCTTCTTTGGCTTCGCGAATGGCTGCTTCGTCATCCAAAGTAACCTCTGCAGGAGCAGGCAAAGCCTCAATCAAAGCATGTACGTTGTTAATGGCATCCAAAACTTCCTGGGGCAATTTATTCTTTTCAGCCTCATAATCGGCTTCAGCTTGTTCCAGTTTGGCAAGATTGGTCACGTACGCCTTTTGATCCTGGGTCAGGCTTTCATAAACCACTCTGGCTTCTTCAATAGCCAAACCGTCGCTCAATGTAATGGTTTCGGGTAAGGCATCGATTTTATCAATAACAACCTGTGCGGCGGCTTTATCGGCGGCTTCTTTTTCGGCAGCTGCTTTCAATTCCACCAATTTGGCTTCCAAGGTTTCCAGCTTGGCAAGATCGGTCACGTAGGTTCTCTGATTGTCGGTTAATTCCTCATAAGCGGTGCGGGCGTTGTTCACGGCGGGTTCATCGATCAATGCCAGGGCTGCTGCTGCAGGCAGGGCGGCAATCAAATCATTCACTGCCTGAGCGGCAGGAGACGTACGGCTCACCCGGAAATTGTCAACAGCAAGGCTGGTGGTGCCTGCTTCCTGACCAAAGTTGTACCAGGTGATACGCACGGTGCTGATGGCATCCCAACGGTCTACCTGACCGTCCCGGAGCAGACAATCTTTGAAATATCCCTTCAGGTTATACCAACCGGCTTTCCAGCCATCGATGTAAATGTAATCATAATACCCAACGTTGATGTCGTCACTACTGAAAGCAATTTCTATCTTGTGTTTGGGGTCGCTTTGATCACCGCCGAAATCCCGGCTTAAATACAAATTAAAAGAGAAGGTTTCGTAAGAAGACAAATCCACAGCATTATCTAAAGTGATAAACGCCATACCCCCTACGCTGTTGGCTTGGCCGGTGGGCTTGGTGCAAACCATATAAATGGATTTTGCGCCTTCTGTAACTTGACTGGTGCTGGGATAAACGTAGGTATTGTAACCATCCATAAGGGAACGTTCCTGTTCCCCATCGTGAAGCACCATGGTGCAATCGTCCACTTCATAAGGATACAAGGAAGGTTCATTGATGGTGGCACGAAGATTGTCAAAATAGAAATAAGTGGGAGTAGCAACCCGATCTTCATTGTACCAGATCAGACGAACGTTATAAATTTTAGACCAGTCGGCATCGTCTTTGGCTTTGCCGATTTTACTCTTTTCAAAAGTTACGGTGTGCCAACCGGCTTTCCACCCGGTGATGTAGATGCTGGAGTTATATCCGTCTTCCCCGGAAGTAGCAAAGTTCACCTGGATACGGCTCTTAGAGGTCATATCGGTGGGAAGATATAATTGATAGCTGATATAATTATATTTTGAAAGATCCAATGCCTGTGCCATACGGGTCAGGGCAAAGCCACCAACGTTATTGGTTTCGGAAGAAACAGGATTGGTGCAGTTCAGTTTCAATGCTGCGGTACCCTCGCGGCGATAATATGGATCGCAAGAAACCTGGGTAGCATAAGCGGTGGTGGTGGTACTTACCGAGTCACCGTCATAAATCATCATGGTTTGCCCATCCACCGGGAAGGGATAACGAACCATGCCCGATTGGGTAAGCATATTAAAGCCAATACATTTTTCGGTTCTGCCCCAACTTCCCCCGTCCTTACGAATATGTGCACGAATAGGACAGTTGGAAGGCAAGGATGTAGGGTTAGTGTAAATAAGCCCGTAGCTATTGGAAGAGGTAATGCGAACCCGCAAATAATACAGTGATCCCTTGGTAAGATTGATATCCCGTTGGAAATCGAAGGAATACCAACCTTCATGTTGGTTGCCTTCAATGAAAAATTCCCTGGCAAATTGATTGTTATTGTCCTGGGTGGTACCAATGGCAATTTTTACCCGAGCAGCAGTACCGATTTTCATATACAACTGTACCCCTTTAAAAGAGGTATCAGAGGGGCGGAATTCCTGGGCTACCTCAAATTCATCAATAGGGTTACTGTCACTGCTTCTGCCGGTGGTAATATGCCAGTTTTGCTTCCAGTTTCCACTGTCGTACTTTAATTTTTCGTTTTCATCGAACTTTTGCATATAAGCGGTGTAACCGTTTTTCCCGGCGGCAATGATTTTGGAGGTCAAATCAGTATAGCAATAGTTCACGTCAACAGGAGAAATGCCCCCAACACTGCCTTCACAACCGTATTGCCACATATCATAGGAACCGGTATACCCCACGTATCCCCGATAATCAGCAATCCAGGTAGTGTAAGCAGTTAATTGGCTCATGTAAATATAACTGGCGGCAAAACTGGTATAGGTATAAACCCCGGCATA
Organism: Acutalibacteraceae bacterium; assembly: GCA_045593325.1. GTDB lineage: Bacteria > Bacillota > Clostridia > Oscillospirales > Acutalibacteraceae > UMGS1484. The sequence goes on from JAZNWL010000047.1 coordinate 33,132, forward strand.
GAACCCGGCGTCTTCCAGCATTTGGCAAGCCATTGCCACCAGATTGGTGGTAGTTTGTGCCCCAACGTATTGATAGGTATCATAATCTTCAATATCAATATAAATGGGATACTCAAACTGTTTGCCTTTCAATATGGAAATGGTGGCGTTAATTTCGGCTTGTACCGCCGCAGTGGTGGTACCGTAAATGTAAACGTAGGCACCAATGGGAACCCCTGCCGCTTTGGCATTGGTGTAGTTGGTGTCGAAATAGGTATCTTTTCCATAACAATAAGCCCGCAAAATAGCAAAATCGCCGTGGCCACTACTTTTTACGGCGCTCCAGTTAATGGAACCGCCTTGCCAATAAGATACGTCAATCCCCTTGGCAACGATAGTTGCTGCCTGAACAGGAATCCCCGCAAAAAGGCTAAGTGTTAATACTAAGGTCAAAATAAGGGCACATAGTCTTTTCATAAATCTTCCTCCAAAACAATAGATGACCAAATTATACCAGAATTGTTCACTCTTTTCAAGAGTTGTGCACAAATTTTAACAATTTTCTTTGTGAACTTCTTAAAAGATGCAAAAAAGATCCGCTCAGCCTAAAAGGACCAAGCGGATCTTTTATCATACATTATTTCTTTACAACGGAAAATTCGTCCAATTTTCCAACTGCCATCTTCAGGATATCCAAAGCATCTTTGGCGTTGATTTTTCCATCTCCCGTAACGTCGGCAGCTTGTTTTTGAGTTTCGGTGGGAATGTGTTTATCTACGGCGATTTTCAGAACGATCAAAGCGTCCTTGGCATTGATTTTTCCGTCAATATCCAGGTCACCGTAAACAAAATCGGTGTTGCTTCCTTTCAAGTCTTGCAGACTTGCTTCGGCAGTTTCCAGTTTTTCCAACTGTTTCACCAAGGCTTTTTGATCTTCGGTTAAGGCATCGTACGCGCCTCGAACTTCCAGAATGGCGGCTTCATCATTCAAAGTAATGGTGGCGGGCAATGCCAGAATCTTATTATCTACTGCCTGGGCGGCGGTGGCATCGGCAGTTTCCAGAGTAGCCAGTTGAGCCTCGGCGGTTTCCAGGGCCGAAAGGTTGCTAACGAATACTTTTTCACTTTGGCTCAATTCATCATAACTCTTTCTGGCTGCCCGAATGGCATCGCCGTGTTCTTTGGAGATTTGAGGGGGTAACTGGGCAATCATTTCCTTTACCTTTTCCCCGGGACTTGCTTCTACTTCTCCGTTGAACATCCGTACGTTATCCACCAGAATGTAAGTGGCTTGGCTGTCCCCTGCGGTGTTATACCAGGTGTAAGTCAAAGCGTCAATGCTGGTGAGATTCCCGCCGTCGGTGGAAGTGAGCTGAGAAGCAGGAATGGTGAAACGGTGCCAACCTGCTTTTGCGTTGCTAATGTCAACCACCCCTTTATACCGTTCGGCATTCAAGGACCAGAAGGCAACTTTAAAGGAATGTTCCCCATTGAAATCTTTGGGCAAATACAGGTCAAAGCCCAGATTTTCGTAAGAGGTCAAATTGGTACCTGCTTTAAACAGTTGAGAGAAATATCCCCCGATTTTGGTACCGTCAGCGGTGGTGGCAGGGGCGGTGCAGTCCATTTTCAGGCTGGTATCCCCTTCGGTTTTGTTATAGTGCAAATAAATATCGGTTTTGGACTTGGTGTCGCCCCCGACTTTATACACGGTTTCCCCGTCATACATCATCAACTGGGAATTCTGATTGGTATAGGGATAGATGATGGATTGGCTGGTGGCGGAAGAAGCAGTTTTGGTGGATTTAAGAACACAGAAACCACCAACCGTCAAAGCAGGTCTTCCCCCGGACAACAGGTCAGCACTGACCCAGGTAACACCGCCTGTGGTTCCTCTGGCAGAAGAAGGAGCGGAGTCTAATACCAGGAACTTATCCGTGGTGGGGTTATAAGAAGCCAGGCAAATAAAGTGACCGGGTACGTGAGCAACCGCAACGGCGTTACCGGCTAAGTAATTTTTCAAAGCGGTTTGTTTATTTACGTAAACGTTGTTGTAATATTTGGAGTTGTAGTAGTTGGCACTGTTCCAGTTTTCGGTCCAAGTAATGGGCATGGTGAAATTGTAGGTAGAACCGTATTTCCCTTGCAGGGCAGGAGGATTGGAATAGTCGGTACCGAACAAAATATACCGATACCCACCCGAAGCACTGCTTCCGGGGTTAAACCCGTCGATGCTATGAGCATAGGAAGCCCAGCTTTTAATAAAGGTATTGGCTTTATCGGTGGTATCAAACACACCGTGCAGGTAGTTCAAAGCATTGGTGGTGGAAAGAATCCCACAACCGGTACCGGCAATGCTACCGCCGCCGTACCGCAAACTTCCCCAAGGAGAATGGTTCTGATTATAAGCAACCCCATTCCAGGAAGACCCGGAAGTCACGTTATTCAGGCCGTAATTCTGCATAATGGTGGGGAAATCTTTGTAAGCATGAACCATGGAAGCGCCACCGGGTACCCCGCTTACCGTTGCGGTGGTGGTGTACCGACGCATGTAGAAAGAACCGGTATAGTCGGTGGGGTCGGTGGTTTCGGTGCCACCGCCAATACAAACAGCATATTGAGTTAAGGAACTCATATCAATAGAGTTGTTGGCAAAGGTGGTATCAACACACAAAACAGCGTAGTATTTTTCCCCTTCCAGGGTGGACAACGCTGCCGAGGCAATTTCTGCCACAGTGGCTTTGCCTAAGGATTCATAAGCACTTCCCCCAACGTGAACACAAATGGGATATTCAAAAGCGCGGCCGCTGATAATGTCCATCATAGCGGTTGCCTGGGCTTTTGCCCCGTCCACGGTGGTGGCGGTCAACACCATGGAAGCCCCCAGGGGTACCCCTGCGGCAGTGGCGTTGGCATAGTTGGCTTCAAAAGCACCGTCCTTGGCGGAACCGTCGTAAGCCCGCAGAATGGCAAAACTTGCCTGGGACCCACTTGCCACGGTGTTCCAGATGACGTCACCGTTTTCCACGGTAACTTCCATCCCTGTAGCGGTTACGGTTGCTGCTTGCACCGAAAGGGTGGACAGCATAGACAGTAAAAAAGCAAAAACAAGACAAAGAGAACAAATCTTTTTCACGAAAACTCCTCCTTTGATGATCCTGTATTAAGGAAATATCATTATTACAAAGAATATATTACCAAAATTTTCATCGTGTTTCAATGAACTTCCTGTCCAATTTCGTTGCTATCCTACTTTTTCTCATAAAAATGCTCCCTTGCCCAAAAGAGCAAGGGAGTTTGAAAGATTTTATTTCTCTATGGGAAATACCGTGATTTTCTTTACGGCAAATTTCAGAATTTCCAAAGCGTCTTTGGCATTGATTCCTTCTTTACCGTCCACTTCTGCGGCGATTTGCTGGGTTTCGGTAAGTTCTGCTTTCCCAACGGCGAATTTCAGCACCAGCAAGGCGTCTTTGGCATCCACGCTGTCGTCCCCGTTCACGTCCCCTAATTTTACCGGGGTTTCCAGGACTTTTTCAGCTTGTTCCAGAATAGCTAAATTGGTCACGTACCCTTTCTGGGTCTGGCTTAATTCTTCATAGGCCTTGCGAACCGCTTCCACCTGTTCCTTATCCTGCCAGGTAATAGCATCCACCCCGGGCAAGGCGTTAATCATATCTTCCACCAACTTGGCGGCTTCCTTGTCCGCGTCGGGCTCTAATACCTTTGCCAGGGCTTCTTCTGCATTTTCCAAGGTAAGAAGATGTTCCACTAATTCTTTTTGAACATCGGTCAAAGCATCATAAGCGGCTCTGGCACTTTCAATGGCACCGGCATCTTCAGGAGCAACTTCCGAAACGGCGGGCAAAGCCAGAATCATTTGATCCACTGCCAAAGCGGCTTGTTTATCTTTTTCCAACTGTTCTTTCAAAGTTGCCAAGGTTTCTTCGGCGCTTTCCAGAACCGCAAGATCGTTCACCAAGGCTTTTTGGTCAGCAGTCAGGTCTTCATAAGCCAAACGGACTTCAACAATGGCCTGTTCATCCGCAAGGGTAATTTCTGAAGGCAATTTGGAAATCTTATAGTCCACCAAAGCTGCGGCGGCTTGATCCAATTCTTCTTTTGTGGCGCTTTCTTTTGCCAAGGCAAGGTTAGTTTCGGCTTGTTCCAGAACGTCCAGATTGCTCACGTAATCTTTTTGCAAGGCAGACAACCCATCATACGCTTCTCTTGCCTTTACAATGGTAATTTCGTCAGCCAGGGTAACGGTGGCAGGCAAGGCGGCAATTTGGGCTTCCACCTCTTTGGCAAGTTCAATGTCTTGTTTTACCTGTTCCAACTGTGCTTCGGCGGCTTCCAGTACCGCCAGGTTGGTAACGTATCCCTTTTGGGTATCGGTCAAGGCATTATATGCTGCTCTGGCCTCCTGAATTTCCCCTTCGTTTTCAGGGGTCACAGGAGAAGGCAGATACGAAATCAACTCCATGACTTGTCTGGCGGCGGCAAGGTCAACCTTCAAAGCAGTCAAAGTTTCTTCGGCGGCTTCCAGTTCTGCCAGATTGGTCACGTACCCTTTCTGGGCATCGGTCAACCCTTCATAAGCCTGACGGGCTTGTTCTACCGCTACCCCGTTTTCTTCGGTAAGGGTTTCGGGCAAAGCATCAATCTGATCGATGACCACCTGAGCGGCGGCTTGATCCAATTCCTCTTGGGTGGCTTGTTCCTTTGCTTGTTCCAGTTGAGATTCTGCCAAGGTTAATTTATCAGCATTGGTCACCAAAGCCTGTTGGGTTTCGGTCAACCCGTCGAAAGCGTTGCGAGCGGCAATCACCTGGGCTTCGTGGGACAAGCCAACAGGATTGGGCAAAGCGTCGATCATGGCTTCCACTTCTAACCGTTCCACGATCTCTTTGGCATCCAGATAGGTTTGATAATTGGGAACGTAAGATTTAGCAACGTCACTGAGCCCGTCATAGGCGATTTCAATATCGTCAATTTCCTTGCAGTTTTCGGCAGTTAAGGCAGAGGGTTCCGGCAAGGCGGTAATCATTTCTTCCACCATTTTTGCCGATTCTATATCCACATACAGTTGTTGTTGGGCTTCCTGGGCATATTGCAAATAGGTTTTCACAAAGGTATCCCAACCCAATACCACTTCCCGATATTCGGAGTCTAACTGATTATAAGCACGATAGATGGTATAGAACTCATCGTAGGTGCTGTTGGGGGTAAAGGCATAAATATCCTTGGTAATTTCTTTGGCGGCGGTTCTGCCCACAAACACGGTCTTTGTGGCAGTGCCGTCCATAAACCGAACATCATCCAGACCGCAAACAAATCCTGCAGGCAGAGTTACCCCCAGAATACGAAGGCGGAAGTCTTCCACCGTTACAGTGGTGCCTGTCAGTTCGGTTTTATAGGTATCATCTACCAAAGTCAGGGGCAAAACGATATGGTTCCAACCTGTTTTCAAGGAAGAAAGCACAGGAGCCAGTATATCCTTACTCACACTAAAGGTATTACCCCAGGTGTTTTTCCCACCCTTTTCAGCGGTGTCGATTCCCATGTCACCCCAAACACCCTCTGCCGCGAAAACAGAAGCGTCGGAAACGTAGAAATCAAAGGCAATATACAAATCATCCGGGTCTGTCACCTGCACCATTACACAACCGTCGGCATTGACACCGGCATCGTCGTTTTCACGGTTTTGGTTGTACCCGTAAACGTATTGATATAACTTATCATAACCGCTGAGATAGGTGGTGGTTATGTATCCTGTCCCATCCATGGGAATATCGGTTTTCACTTCCAATTTATCCCCGGTATTCCGTTCAGCAGAATAGTCGCTGGTGGTGGTTTCAAATCCGCGGAATTGCAGATCAAAGGGAAGCACCTTTTCCAGGTCGGCAAGGGCAGTTTCCAATTTGGTTACCAACTCCTGGGAAATTTCCTGTTGCAAGGTGGTTCCCAGGGCATCATATTCCGCTTTGGCGGTTTCAATCTGATGTTTATCTGCCAGGGTCACCGTTTCGGGCAGAGCTTCGATCAAAGCCACCACGTTGGCAATGGCTTTGGCATTTTCTTCTTTAATTTCTTCAATTCTGGCTTCAGCGGCTTCCAGAGTGGTAAGGTTGGTAACCTCGGTTTTTTCTTCCTCGGTCAAAGCTTCATAAGCCTCTCTGGCTTCTACCACTACCGATTCATCACTCAAGGTGATGGTGACGGGAAGGGCTTCGATCATGTTCATGACCCATTTGGCTTTGGCGGCAGTGTAATCCACCAGACGCACATTGTCAATTAAGAAATAGGTAGCCGTATCCGCTCCGGTATAGTTGAACCAGGCGTACCGCACCGTATCGGTTTTGGTCCAGTCGGCATTGGCGGGTTTGGCGGCGGGAATGTCCGCCAAAGCTACTTCAAAGGTATGCCAACCGGCAGTACGATCATTAATACCCAGCATGCAGTTATATCCATCTTGACTTCCCGCCCCAAAGTTTATCTGCAAACCATTAGAGCCGGTCATATCCCGGGAAAAATATACGTCTATCAACAAATGGGTATATTTCGAAAGGTCGGTAGGAGCGTTGAACCCTTGCAAGACCAGCCCTCCGATTTTGCTGGAGGAGGATTGCGCCGCAGGGCTGTTAAAGGTCACTTTTAAACTGCGGGACCCTTGGGTCAACTCGCCCCAGGTTACAACGGAGGTACTGTAGGCAGTGGTAATTCCCACGTTGGATTCCCCGTCAAAAATCATCATGGTGGTGTCATCCACTTTATAGGGATACGAATGGGTGACTTCCTTTACCAGGCGAACGTTGTCAATGAGAAAATAGGTGGAGGCCGTGCTGGCTTCATAGTTGTACCAGGTGTATCGGATGGTATCGGTTTTAGTCCAGTCAGCATTGGCGGGTTTGGCGGCAGGAATATCCGAAAGGGTAACCCGAATTTTGTGCCAGCCTGCATTGAAATCGTTGATGCGTTTCATGCAGTTATACCCATCCTGACTGCCTGCCCCGAAGTTAATTTGCAACCCGTTGGAGCCGGTCATGGCGCGGGAGAAATACACGTCCATTTCCAGGTGTGAATACCCGCTTAAATCGGTAGGTGCAGACAACGCTTGCAGTGCCATGCCCCCTACGTTGCCGCTACCGGCAGCGGGACTGTTGAACGTCATTTTCAAACTGCGGGCACCCTGGGTAATGTTGCCAGTGTTAGTGGTAAGGGCGGTGCTGAAATAGGAAGTCAGTCCTGTGGTGGTTTCCCCATCATACAACATCAAGGTGTTATCGTCCACCACGTAAGGATAAGTGGGCGGCGTTTCTTTCACCAGGCGAACGTTATCAATGAGGAAATAAGTGGTGGTGTCGGTAGAACCATGATAGTTAAACCAGGTGTACCGAATGGTATCGGTTTTGGTCCAGTCGGCATTGGCAGGTTTGGTGGCAGCAATATCCGAAAGGGTAACTTTAATGGTATGCCAACCGGCGGTCCAATCGTTGATCCCCTTCATAACATTATACCCATCCTGACTGCCTGCCCCAAAGTTAATTTGGAATCCGTTGGAGCCGGTCATGGTACGGGAAACGTATAGATCCATTTCCATATAGGTATAGGAAGACAGGTCAGTGGCGGCTTTGAAACTTTGAAGCACCATACCACCCACACTGCCGGAATTCACCGAAGGATTGGTGCAAGCCATTTTCAGACTTTTTGACCCCTGGGTTTTGGTGCTGTTGAGAGAGAGGGAGGTATTATAAGCAGTGGTAAGTCCCCCTAAAGATTCCCCGTCGTACAGCATCATTTGGGTGCTGTTGGAGGTATAAGGATAAATGGAAGGGGCTGTTCCTTTTACTGCGCGGATATTATCCAGAATAAAGTACGTAGACCCGGAAAGCCCGGCATAGTTAAACCAGGTTACCCGTATTTTGTTGATTTTTGACCAATCGGCTGTGCTGACCGCTTTATCCAACGTGGCCTTTTCAATGGAAAGAGTATGCCAACCCGCGGCATAATTGTTGACTACCTTCATGGCGTTATAGCCGTCCGAGCCGGAAGTAGCAAAGTTTATCTGTAGCCCATGAGAGCCGGTAAGGGCTTTGGGGAAATATACGTCCAGATAGATCATGCTGTAATCGGTGAGATTGGCGGCAGAGGTCATGCTGGCAAGAACCATGCCCCCAATGGAAGAAGAATTCCCGGTGGGATTGGCATAGTTCATTTTCAAGGCATAAGTACCTTGGGTATGGCTGGTGGTAAGTTCGGTGGTGGTATTATAATCAGCCGCAATGTTTCCTTTGTTTTCCCCATCGTACAACATCAAAGTGTCCGAAGTTGCCTGATAGGGGTAAGAATAGGTAGGGGTGGCAGGGGCGGTGGAATTCAATACGCAAAAGCCCCCAACGGTCAAAGCAGGGCGTCCCCCGGAAAGGTTATAAGCACTGACCCAGGCAACCCCACTTCCCGTTCCCCGAGCAGTGGTGGGAGCGGAGTCCAACACCAGGAACATATCGGTATTGGGATTGTAAGAAGCCAGGCAAATAAAGTGACCGGGCACGTGAGCAATGGCAACCCCGTTGCCTGCCAGGTAGTTTTTCAAAGAAGTCTGGCTGTTAACGTAGATATTGTTATAATAAGAACCGTTGTAATAGTTGGCACTATTCCAATTTTCGGTCCAGGTGATGGGCATATTGAAACTGTAGGTAGATCCATACTTGGTTGCCAAAGGAGGAGGATTGGAAACGTCGGTACCAAACAGGATATACCGATACCCCCCGGAAGAACTGCTACCGGGATTGTAACCCCCAATGCTGTGGGCATAAGACGCCCAACTTTGAATAAACGCATTGGCTTTGGCGGTGGTATTAAAGGCACCTGTCATATAGTTAATGGCATTGGTGGTGGACAAAATGCCGCACCCCGTGGCGGCAATACTTCCGCCCCCGTAATAATAACTGCCCCAAGGAGAGACGTATTGGTTATACGCAACCACGTCTGCCGAGGCTGTTTTTTCGGGAATCACAGAAAAAACGCCCAGCATAAGCAACAACGAAAGAATTGCTGCCACGCTCCGCTTTCCTGCAGATTTCACAAATGATTTCATGAAACTTCTTCCTGCCTTCCTAAAAATTAATATACAGTCATTATACAACACACTATCTAAAAATTCAATCATTTTCCAATAAAACAGTCCCTCTTACCAAGAGGGGCTCAGTTTATCAAAAATTATTTTGTAATAGGGAAACTTGCAATTTTACCCACAGCGTATTTCAAAATTTCCAAAGCGTCTTTGGCGTTGATGTCACTGTCGCCCATTACTTCTGCGGCGACAAGTTGGGAATCGGTAAGAATTTCTTTACCTACAGCATATTTCAATACCATCAAAGCGTCTTTGGCATCCACTTCTCCGTCTTCGTTCACATCCCCCAATTTCACAGGGGTGGGTTCGGGACCGGGTGTAGGAGTGGGGTCGGGTGTGGGGGCGGGATCAGGCGTGGGAAGGGCACCGTTGAACATCCGAACGTTATCTACCAAGAAATAGGTAGCATCGGACAGTCTTGCGGTATTGATCCAGGTATAGGCCAAGGCATCCACCGCGGTGATGGTACCGCTGATGCTGCTGGCAGAAACTGCCACATTATGCCAACCGGCTTCCCAATCTCTCATATTGATACGAAGATATCCTGCTTCGCTGCCATTGGAAAAGAAAGAAACCTTGAAAACGTGTGTCCCGGTTAATGCCTTGGGAACGTAGATGTCGATCCCAAAATTTTCATAGACAGACAAATTCACCGAGGATTTAAACAGTTGAGAGGCATAACCGCCCTTATTGCCGGAAGCAGTGGTGGGGGCGGTGCAATTCATTTTCAAACTGCTTTCCCCTTGAGTTTGGTCATAATGGAGATAAATATTGGTTGCGGAAGCGTCATCCCCACCCACCTGATAGGTGGTTTCTCCATCGTACAACATATAGTTGGAACCGGAAACATAGGGGAATTTATTGGTTTGTGTGGTGGTAGTGTTGGTAACGGTTTTGGTGGATTTCAAAACACAGAACCCGCCAACCGTCAAAGAAGGACGACCACCCGAAAGGTTATAAGCACTCACCCATTCCACACCTGATGTGGCAAGGGTACCCCGGGCGTTGGTGGGATAAGAGTCTAACACCAAGAAACAATCGGTATCAGGGTCATAATCCGCCAGGCAAATAAAGTGACCGGGCACGTGAGCAATGGCAACCGCATCCCCTGCCAGATAGTTTTTCAAAGAGGTTTGGCTGTTTACGTAAATATTGTTATAATAGCTACCGTTATAATAGTTGGCGGAGTTCCAATTTTCAGTCCACAAAATAGGCATGGTGAAATTGTAGGTAGAACCGTAACGGGTTTGCAAAGGGGGAGGATTGGAAACGTCAGTTCCGAAGGTAACGTAACGATAGGTACCTGAAGCAGAACCGGGGTTAAAGCCGTTGATGCTGTTAGCATAGGAAGCCCAATCCAAAATAAAAGTTTTGGCAGTATCGGTGGTACTGAAAGAACCGTGGAGATAGTTAATGGCATTACACGTGGAAACAATACCGCAAGCGGTATCATAAATACTGCCGCCACCGTAATAATACCAAGCCCAAGCAGAATTCCGTTGGTCCCAGGCAATGCCATTCCAGTTGGCACCAGAAGCGGAACCGGAAGAAACGTTATTCAGCCCTGCACTTACCATAATGCTGGGGAAATTCAAGTAGGTATTAAACAAAGAAACGTAGCCGGAAACACCCTTCGCCCGTGCGCTTTTGCTGGTACGGCGCATGACCCAGGCGTCATTGTCCGACCCGGCGGCAATACAAAGGGCGTGGCTGGCAGCCAAAGTATCGGTGTCAATATAGTTGGTGGAAAAGGCATATTCCATATACAATACAGCGTAATATTTGGCAGCTTCCAGGGTAGCCATTGCGGCGGAAGCAATTTCGGTAACCAAAGCCTTATCCATAGAAGAATAGGTGCTTCCCCCCACGTATACACAAATGGGATAGGGGAAAGGTTTATTCTTCAACGCTCTGATCACGACATTGGCTTGATTTTTTGCGGCATTTACCGTTTTGGCAGAAAGCACCATGGAAGCGCCCAAAGGCACACCTGCGGCAGTGGCATTGGCATAGTTAGCTTCAAAGGCGCCGTCTTTGGCGGTACCGTCATAAACCTGCAGCATGGCAAAATCCACCGTGCCGGCGTCTTTTACCATTTGCCAGTCGATATCACCATTATCAACGGTGACACCCATCCCTTTGGCAACAGCGGTAGCAGCTTCTACAGGAAGAGAAGCAAGCACTGACAAAAGGAGTGCTAAAATTAAACATAATGAACTAATTTTCTTCATGGGGAACTGTCCTCCTTCAAATTTCCGAAAACATGGGGGGCATACCCAACATTCTCCATGATAAATAATACCAAAAAATGAAGAAATTGTCTATTCACTAATCTCACAAACTATCTTGTTGTTTTTTGTGTAAATAGCAACAAAAAAGAGTCAAACTCATAGGAGCCGTACAATTAAGGACCGTACAACAAGATACGAAAACACCCGTAGTTTTTTAGAACACTACGGGTGTTTTAAATATTTTCTTTCTTTGTTAGTGAAGTTGTGCTATAATACAACTAACCGATAAACTTGAATTTATCGTCATAACTCAATATTGATTTCATACTTATCGTTAATGAGTATGTAGTTCACATTATACTTTTTTGCGAATTCTAACATCTGTATATTTTCTGACAATACATTCTCCATTGTGCACCATTCATCATCTAAACGATTTTCAATGACATTTGCATATTTCTTTATGTCTGCATAATGATTTCTTATATAGTTCTCACTCAGTACCAAACAATAGTATTTAATCTGTTCAAGATATTGCCGCTCAAAGTCCTTCTGCCAATCGAATGGAATATAGCAACCTTCGACAATTAGGTTCTGATTGTTCTCAATAGCAG